>CAMWUU010000176.1 GCA_947177515.1 uncultured Lachnospiraceae bacterium | reverse complement strand
CAATATAACGTTTTGGTACTTCGCTGTAATTGGCCGGCGTGTCTTGCGAACCAAATTCCGGCATATTCGCAACGGTGGTCAAAAGAACAGCAATCACCAGCATACAGATGCCAAAAGCAATAATACGATAGATTTTTCCAAACAGATGCATTCCTCTTGTTTTCGACCAGGTTTCATACTGCCCCATCATATGGGAGAGATCGGCCAAGCTGCGCTCCCGCTTCCTGTGGTAGAGATCCGCATGCACCGCTTCCTTCATGTTGCCTTCCCAAACGGATTCCTTTTTTGTATCCTCTTCCCAGCTTTTCGGTTCCTCCCAATTTTCCCCGTTCTTTGTTTCCCCATCAACAAAGCGCACAAACCGCCGCCATGCGCTGTTCTCATAATTTTCCCTTACCCTGCTCATCGCTCCTGTCCACCGCCCTTGCCTTCTAAATCCACATCCTCTTCCGGCGCTCCCTTTTCCTTCATTTCATGTATCTTCTTTAAGGTAACAAAAAACAGTATGCTTGTCACGCCCGCGCCCACCGCTGCCTCCGTAATCGCCAGATCCGGGGACTCTAACAGGATCCAGATAATGCACATTACAAGGCTGTAGGACATATAGATAACCACCGAAGTCAGAAGATTCTTACTACGGCTCGTCGCAAGGGCACACACAATCAGGAACAACAATAAAATACCCTCAAAGAAGGACATCTTCATCCACCTCGCATTCCTGTCCAATCTGTTCTTTATCCAGTGTGACCTCAAGGCGTGCAATCAGGTGCGACGCTACGGGACTTGCCATCCAGAGAAAACAGACAATAACAAAAAGTTTTAACGACGTAAAATTAAGACCATTTAAAACCACCAATCCAAGGATTACAAAAAAAATCCCCAGGGTATCATTTAGCGCGGCGGCATGCATACGGTTCAATACATATTTAAATTTCCATGTACCAATCACGGCAATACAGGATACGACAATCCCCGCAAGAATACAGGCCGCCCCGACTGCAAAACGGAACCATTCCATTATTATTCCCCCTTTTTTTTCTTCCCCGCCTCGGTCTTTTCCCGGTACACGCCCATATAGACCTTCGTTACAACCACAACGGCAAGGAAACTGATCATCGCATAGATCAGAGCCACATCCGCCAGAAAACCCTCTTTAAGTTTCACGGTAAGAACCGCGATGCCCATCATTGTCATGGTACCAATCATATTGACTGCCACGATCCGGTCCGCGATCCTAGGACCCTTTACAGAACGGATCAGACAGAAAAAACACAGGATGCCGAGAACAATAAGAACCACTGTCAAAAAATTATCACAAACCTGTTCCATTATCTTCCCCCTTCCCGCCACGCTCAAATTCCTCAAGCCTTCTCACAAACTCTAAGTCCTCCATCCCCACTGCCATATCTTTGTCCAGGCAGTGCACAAGATATTCATTTTCCTTGAGCATCACGGTAATTGTCCCGGGCGTAAGCGTAATGGAATCCGCAAGAACTGCGCGCAGGGTATCACTTTTTAAATCAACCTTAAATTTAATAAGCTTTGGTTCGATCTCATATTTCGGGGATACAATCAGGCGAATCACACTGTAATTGGCTTTGAAGATTTCCACCAAAAGCAACAACAGATAAGAAGCCCCACGCAGGATATTACGGTACACACGCAGCTCTTTTTTCAAGCTGTAATCCATAAATCTACAGACAAAACAGAACAAAAGAACGGCTACTACCACCCCGAAGGCCGCAATCTCCACTGTCAGCCTGCCGTTAAATATAACCCACAAAACAAAAAAAAGCACCAGCATCCGCAACCCTTCCTCTCCTTCGCCATTTTTTACGCCAATTCATTTTAGCAATTTGCACCAAGCATGTCAATCTATGGATTTTGTGATTTTTACAATTTTTTAATATTTTCCTCAATTCTTTTGATAATTCAAAAAAATAAGACGATATGGAAAAAATTACCATTTTAAAGATAAAAAAATGCGAATAAAACTATGGCAAAGAGAGCATTCTTTTCTTAACCGTAACGAAAGGACATGGTAACTGGTATGGCATTGTATAAGGTTGAAATCTGCGGTGTAAATACCGCAAAGCTCCCATTGATTGACAACGAAGAAAAAGATGAATTATTCCGCCGTATTAAAAGCGGCGACGCGGTAGCCCGCGAACTATATATTGAGGGGAATTTAAGGCTGGTCTTAAGTATTATCCAACGTTTTTCCAGCAGCAACGAAAACGTGGACGATCTTTTCCAGATCGGCTGTATCGGCCTGATGAAAGCAATTGACAATTTTGATACCTCCCAGGGCGTGCGCTTTTCCACCTATGCTGTCCCGATGATTATCGGGGAAATCAGACGTTATTTAAGGGACAATAATTCCATCCGTGTTTCACGTTCCCTGCGCGATAACGCTTACCGTGCTATCTATGCCAAGGAAGCCTTTATCCGCGAAAATAACCGCGAACCAACCATAGAGGAACTTTCCGCCGCGGCAGGAATATCAAAAGAGGATATTGTAAACGCCATGGACGCTGTCCAGACACCCGTATCCCTTTATGAACCAGTCTACTCGGAGGGCGGGGATGCACTCTACATTATGGATCAGGTCAGCGACAAAAAGAACAGGGAAGAAAACTGGATTGAGGAAATTTCCCTGAAAGAAGCCATGAAACGGCTGCCCGAACGCGAGAACCATATTATCCGGCTGCGCTATTTCCAGGGTAAAACCCAGATGGAGGTAGCGGAGGAGATCAATATTTCCCAAGCCCAGGTCAGCCGTCTTGAAAAGAACGCATTAAAAAATATGAAAAACTACCTTAGCGATCCCACTTCTCGCAAAGCGCATTGATCTGGTCAGCAAACTTTGCCAGATCCTTATTTGCGCCGTGTTCATTGTGGCGGATTACCGTAAGCAGGCGCTGGCCGGCAGCAAGAAGCCTTGCAAATACACCGGTCGGCTGTTTCGATGTTTTCTCCACCCTCACATGGCTGCCCTCCGTGATAAGCCCGCCGTCCGCCAGGTCATAAACCGATCCGGTAAACGGGGCAATGGCATTAAGGCAGTATTCATTGCGCAAAAGGGAGGCAAAGTTTTCGGTCACGGAATCTTCCCCATGCACCACAAAGACTTTCTGCGGCTTTTTGGAAAAAGAATCCACCCAGCGCAGCAGACCGTCTTTATCCGCATGCCCGCTGATCCCAATAAATTTTTCAATCCTGGCCTTGACTTCAATTGTTTCGCCAAAGAGCCTCACTTCTTTAGCGCCCTCATAGATGGCGCGCCCAAGTGTCCCATTCGCCTGGTAGCCAACAAAGAGGATGGTCGATTCCGGCCGCCAGAGATTATGCTTTAAATGGTGCTTGATCCGCCCAGCCTCGCACATGCCCGAAGCGGAAATAATTACCTTCGGCTCCGGTTTAAAATTGATTTCCTTAGATTCTTCCGCCGAAACCGCAATTTTTAATCCCGGGAAACGGATCGGGTTGACCCCCTGGCGCACCAGGGAAAGCGCCTCCTCATCAAAACATGCCTCGACATTTTGCTGGAAAATATTGGTTGCTTCCACCGCAAGCGGGCTGTCTATGTAAACTTCAAAATCCTCAAACCCCTCAACCAGGTTGTCCTGCTTGATCTGGCGGATAAAATAAAGCATCTCCTGTGTCCTGCCCACCGCAAATGACGGGATTACAACATTGCCGCCCCTCTCAAAGGTCTGTTTTATAATTGCCGCTAGTGCCGCAACATTATCCGCATTGCGGTCGTGCAGACGATCCCCGTAGGTCGATTCCATAATGACGATATCCGCTTCATCCAAGTAAGCAGGATCCTTAATAATCGGCTGGTTATAATTGCCGATATCACCGGAGAAAGCAATTTTGCGCTTTAAATCCCCCTCCTCAAGCCAGACTTCCACACTCGCGGATCCAAGAAGATGACCAACATCAATAAAACGGACTTTTATCCCATCACAGATATTGATCACCCTGCTATACGGGCAAGGGACAAAATGCTCCATAACCCCCACCGCATCCTTTAATTCATAAAGCGGCACATATTCTTCCTTCCCTGCACGCTTTGCCTTGCGGTTGTGCCACTCCGCCTCAAACATCTGGATATGGGCGCTGTCACGAAGCATAATGTCGCAAAGTTCCGTTGTTGCTTCCGTCGCGTACACACTCCCCCTAAAACCATGTGCATAGAGGTAGGGAATCAGGCCGGAATGGTCAATATGCGCATGGGAAAGAAAGATATAGTCAATTTCTGACGGCGGAACCGGCAATTCCGCGTTCTCATAGATATCCGCCCCCTGCTCCATGCCACAGTCCAGCAAAAAATTTTTCCCACAAGCTGAAACAAAATGGCAGCTCCCCGTTACTTCATGATCCGCACCGATAAATCTTAATTGCATAGAACACCTCCTGACGATCTGTTTTTTTAATCCCCGCACCTTCCTTAGATTCCTTCCGCCATAAGGCCAATCTCCCCACCCTGTTTAATATCAGATTATACTACACAAATATCATCATCCAGCTTCGGATGTCCGGGACTAAATATTATTGCTCCCAGTAAAGCTCCACAAAATCGCCGTGTGCTATCCGTGTCGAAAAACCGGACGGGGCACCGTTTACCTTGATCACAACCCTGTTGCCGTGCGCCGTCGAAACATCGAACTCGTAAAAATCAAGAATATCCACCACACGGTACTCACTCTTCCCCTTTAATACAACCGGCGTAGAATTTACACTGATCTTAAGATCGCGCTCCTGTGCCACCGTCCCCGATCCTGCAAGAACCGTATTTTCACTTTCTGGGGCATCCTGCTTTATTCCATCCCCTTCTTCCTGGGAATTCCCGATAGCGGCATCCGCCTTCGTTCCTTCCGCCACATCCTGCTGCCCGTCTTCCTCCTTTAAAACATCCTGCGGCTCCTCTTCTTTTACCACTGCCTTAATAACATTAGTCCCCTCAGAAAAATCAAAATCCACACTGAATTTGTCATAAATCTTTTCATCCTCCCCGGCAGGCACATGGTTTACAAGAATACCATCCTGGTACATCACATCCATAAAATCAAGAAGCTGCCGCAATGTATAAAAGTCCTGTATCTCCAGGCAGTCGCCTGTTTGGATATCGTAATATTCCGAAACAAGTTCCCCGTTTGCCCGGGCAAATTTCGGGCATACAATTGTCTTTCCATTTACCAGGAACTCAATCGACTTTTTATATTCCGCAAGCTCACCGACCATCATATGCGCCGCCTCGCCCGCGGTGGACGCAGTAATCTCTATTACATCGTTCGCCTCAATCGGCGTGTTGATTCCCGCAATCCGCCCATTCAACAATATATTGGCCGCCTCGCCCTCCTCGCCGCGCACCATACGCTTCTCTCCGTTTATAAAAAACTCCAGCGCCGTCCCACGCTTCGGGAACAGCCCATCGTTCGGGAAACCAACCGAGATCGCTGCATCAACAATGGTTAACCGGCTGTTGTCATATAGTTTGACCCGCTCAGAATTTACCTGCACAAAAATAAAATTATTCTTCTGCTCATAATAATTTAAGCAGATGCCAATCGGTGTAACTAGCATCGGATCTTTCTTTACATCCTCCGGGAAAGTAATAGCACCAAGTACCTCCTCGCCGCGCAGCGCCACACGCTCCGCAGGAAGTTTCAGGCACTCCGCAAGCATCCGGACAAAATCCGGGAGTTTGCCGCCGCCGCCGACCACAAAAACCGCACTGACCGACTTACCGCCGTTTAACTCCAGAATCTTTTCTGCGACCAGCCCCGTAATCTGTGCTACTTTCTCCTCCGTTTCAGCAAATACATCCTCCGGTGTCGTCTGCGCCGCAATCCCCATGATATCCCTGTAATTAATTACCTTCCTGCGCATGGAAGCGGCAATTTTGATTTCCTCCGCTGTTGCAAAATCTACCAGATGGGCCTGTACAATCACATCCGTAACCGCGTCGCCCGCCATCGGGATCATACCATAGGCAACGACCGTCCCCTCCTTCGTAATACAGATATCGGAGGTGCCGGCACCCACATCCACCAGCGCGATATTTAAGAGGCGGAATTTCTCCGGAATCGCCACATTGATTGCCGCAATTGGCTCTAATGTCAGGTTATCCACCTCGAGCCCCGCCTTCTCCGTTGCCGCATACAGCCCGTCAATCACCTCCTGCGGAAGGAATGTCGCCAGAATCTGTGCCGCAATCCTATTACCTTTATGACCTTCCAGATTAGTTATCATATTATTATTCAAATAATAATGAACTACCGTATAACCGACACAATAAAAACTTATATTCTCATCCCTCGTTTCCTGCCGGATTACCTCGTAAGCTTTTTCGACACCGATCATCTCGAGTGAGTGGATGGTTTCCGCCGTGATCCGCTCATCCTGGAAATTCTCGTCACCAAGCTTTTCCTCAACCTCAACTGTCACAGTTTTCAAAACCCTGCCAGCCGCAGCAATACACACTCCGGTAAGCTTGCGTCCAATCTGGTATTCAAGTTCCCTTCTCACTTCCGATATCGTCCCGGCCACTTTCGCAATATCATGGATCTGCCCGTCCATCATCGCGCGCGTTTCATGGCAGCGGACACTCTGTGCCACCACAACAAAGCTGTCCACACTCTGCTTATAGCCGACCGTCCCAACAACACTTCTCGTTCCTATATCAAGACCAAAAACTAACTGTTCCGGTATTTTTCCCTTATCCATCCTGTGCCTCCAAGGATATTAATATAATCATCTTATCATAAATCGTGTATTATTTCTACTATTTTCAGAAAAAATTCTATAAAATTTCCTTAATGTCCGCCAGAAGCGCTTCTTCCCCACGCCCGTCACAATTGTTAATCACATGGGTTGCCACTGCCAAAAAATCGGCTTCTGTGTGCTGGCGCGCAAACAGGCTGTCAATCTTTTCATCCGTATAGCCACGCGCACGCTTAAGCCTGCCGCGGCGCTCCTCCTTTGGCGCATGCACATACCAGACTTCATCACAGAAAGCATCATATCCCCCTTCAATCAAAAGCGCGGTTTCAATAACCAAAAGATCATATCGGTTTTCTTTGCGCTCCTTCTCTACCTGTTGCAGGACATATTCTGTTACGGGCGGATGTGTCAGCGCATTTAACCTTGAGAGTGCTTTGCTGTCTGCAAAAACAATCCCGGCAAGTTTTGCACGGTCCACCGTGCCGTTTGGGGCAAGGATTTTTTTCCCAAACTCCCCTACTACCCGCTGATAGGCAATGCCGCCCGGGAGCATTTGTTCCCTGGCGACATCGTCTGTTAGTATGGCGCGGCATAGGTAATTTTGCTGCAATAATTTCACAATTGTTGATTTCCCACAGCCAACCCCGCCGGTCAGCCCGATAATTTTCCCCATTGCCTCCCCCTTACTCCTTATC
>CAMWUU010000175.1 GCA_947177515.1 uncultured Lachnospiraceae bacterium | reverse complement strand
TAAAAAATTCCTCCTAAAATATATACTATAAACAATTATACAAAATCATTATTTGTAAAACATAATTGTTGAATGTTCTATTTGACATGAATTATATTTTGAAAGTCTAGATTTTCTGCAAAGTTCTGTATTTTTCTAATTTGAAACCTCCCCGACAAGGCAAAATCAAAAAGTATGCTATAATCAAAAGGTTAAAGGTAAAATCGAATTGCATCAAAGACAGCATTTACATAAATGAAGGGATATCAGGTGCAAAATTTAACGGCTGCTGCTCTAAAAAATGATAGTCCCCTAAGTCTTGATTCATCTACCATTATGATTTATTTTTGCTTTGTTGCTAATGGGATCATAACATATGTAAGTTAAAAATGCAATGACTTTGAAAAAATTAGTACGTCCTAGTGCTAGTCATAGGATTGTTGCGCCAAATATCCTTGATTATACCGTTATCGTTACTGTGACTAGTAAATAAAACTCATGCGTTATCACTTTTGAGAATGTCGAATTGCTGGAAATATCGTCGTAGGTATAATTTGATTGCAGTATAAAGTGAAATAATATGTTCTTTATTTGATTGAAAAGTGTCTTATTTTGTTATAAACTTAGATAATATAAAATTTTTGTGTAAAGATTGGTATGTTAAATTATGAAAAAACAAAAAAGGAGCTATGATGGATGGTATAAGTATATCACCTTATCCTGTGTGGCATTCCTCGCTTCCTCAATTCCATTGTTACCCTGCGGTAGCCATACCTTCCTTTATTCTGTTCAAACACTTCTTTTATTATTTTTTTTGTGCTTTGTATGCATGTCTTCTCTCTGGGACGATTTCCACACATATTAATAAGTGCTGCGGGACAGCCCAGCAACCCCAAGGAGTTCTTTCAGCCCATATTTCTGCCTTAGTTCCGTTACCGCCGCTACTTTTTCGGCTTTTGTGAGTGTTCCTTTTCCTGAACTAAGGCATTCAATTTTTTTAGGTAGTCATTCTCCATCTGTAAATAGCGTACCTGTTTTTCCAGCGTTTCTATGCGTTCAAGGGATGGGGAGATGTGGCGCAGGGTGACGGGGTATATCATCATTGCAATTATCGGAATCGTCGTCGGGTACATCGTTACAAAAATTGGAATCGTTTAGGAAAGGGGAATGAAGGATGAAGAAGAAAGCACAGGATTGGTTAAAAGCGGCAGGTATCCGCGCATTAAAAACAATGGCGCAGTCTGCATCAGCAATGATTCCGGCAGCAGTGACGATTGTGCAGGTGGATTGGAAACTGTTTTTGGGACAGCGGTGCTTGTGGGGGTGTTGTCGCTTTTAACATCGCTAAACGGACTTCCAGAATTGGAGTAGATTGACAAAGACAAGAAATTACAGTATAATCATATTGACGAAAAAATTTGTCATGAATTTTGTCACAAAATTTTGAAAATGCGTTATTTTCACGGTTTATGCGGATTAAAATAACAGGTTCGAGTCCTGTTATCCGCATCGGGCGGCGAAAAATAGGGGATGGGATCCCGGTTTTGGCTGTTTTGCAGGCAGAAAAGCGCAAAAAGGAGCTGCATGGTTTCGTTTGCGCTTTTTCTTTTATCCTGCGGCGGTAAAAATTTCCGTTAGGAGGGGCATATGGAGAAGGGACAGCAGCAGAAAACTTTTGTGGATGAGGCGGTGTTGACCGCGTTAAATAAGCTGTTTTTGGATACATATTATATCAATCTGCTCACGGATGAATGCCAGATGGTGGGGACAAACTGTGAGGAAAAATTTACGGAGAAGGAGCGTGGGGCATATGACAGGATTTTGGCGGATTATATCAAAGTAGCCGTCCACCCTGACGACCGCGAGATGGTGGGACGGATGGCATCCCGCCCGTATGCGCTCGCTCATCTTTCCTCTTTCGTGCCATCTTATTCCTTTATTTACCGCAGGCTCTGCGGGGGAAAATATCTTTGGTACCGCATGAACCTGATTCTTTCTTCTATGGCGGAGGATGGCAGGGCGGAATATGCGGTGATCGCGTTTATGGATGTGGATGAGGAAACGCGCAGGGAGGCGGCCTACCAGAAAAAACTTGAACAGACAAACCGGGATCTGATGGCCTCCTTAGAGCAGGAGAGCCGCTATAAGGAAGCTTTGAAGAAAGCTTATGATACTGCGATGCAGGCAAACAAGGCGAAAAGCGATTTTCTCTCAAATATGAGCCATGATATCCGCACGCCGATGAATGGGATTATCGGGATGACAGCAATTGCTCTGGAAAATATTGGAAATACTGCAAAGGCTAAAGAATGCTTAGTTAAGATTGAGATGGCATCGGCTTATCTGCTCCAGTTAATCAATGATGTGCTTGATATGAGCAAGATCGAGGCGGGCAATGTTATGTTCGCGCAGGAGGAGCTTGCCCTTGCCGATTTGACGGAGTCCGTAATTGTGCTATTGCAGCCGCAGATACGTGAGAAAGGGCATTCCCTTACCGTCAGGGTGAACCAGGTGCAGCATCAGAATATTGTGACGGATGAACTGCGTTTAAGCCAGATTTTAATTAACCTGGTTGGGAATGCGGTCAAATACACGCCGGAAGGCGGGGAAATTTCCCTTGTTATTTCGGAGAAGGGCGAGGAGGAAGACGGGAGGATCTGGCTGGAATTTGTTATTTCGGATAACGGGATTGGCATGAGTGAGGAATTCCTGCCAAAACTCTTTGAGGTATTTACACAGGAGGATGCCGGTGCGAGGACGCAGGCAAGGGGTTCCGGGCTTGGTATGGCGATTGTACAGAACTTAGTGGCGATGATGCAGGGAACCATCCAGGTGGAGAGCGAACAGGGTAAGGGAAGTGTGTTTACAGTGTGCCTGCCATTTATGCCTGCCGAAACAGGGCAGCAGGAAACGGAATCCTGGGAGTTTTATGTGGATGGGGAATCGGATTCCTGGGAAACGGGGGAGAGGATTTTAAAGCGTCTTAACTATGCGGACAGCGATTCCCTGGCAGGGTTTCGGATTCTCCTTGTGGAAGATAACGAGCTGAATATGGAAATTATGCTTGAGATATTGCAGGAAAAAGAGGCTACCGTGGAAACAGCAGAAAACGGGCAGGTCGCGGTGGACAAATTTTTGGCGAATGAACCAGGATATTATGACCTGGTTTTAATGGATATTAAGATGCCGAAGTTAAATGGTTACGAGGCAGCAGAGCAGATCCGTGCAAGCGGGAGGGAGGATGCGCAGGATATCCCGATTATCGCGCTGAGCGCGGATGCATTTTTGGAGGATGTACAAAAAAGCCTGGCGGTCGGGATGAACTCCCATGTTGCAAAGCCGGTAGATTTCAGTATCTTAAACCGGGAGATACGAAAATATATAAGGGAAAATAAATAAAGGAAATTTTTGTGGAAACGTCGGGATTATTGTCAGGAATAAACGCCTGTAAGAGTGTATAAAGAAGTGCAAGAACTTCTTTGGAGCTTCAAGAATATTTTTGGGACTTCAAGAATTTCTTTGGAATTTTGTCTGGAATATCTGGGCTATTCTGTATGAAAACGTATATGATGAAGTAGGGAGGAAAGTTTTCAGTAATATAGAAAACATGGGCAGGAAAATTATATTGTGGTGAGATTCCCATAGTGAGGAATCCCACGATGCAGGATTCCCGTATAGTAAGTAGGATTCCTGTATCGTGGGATTTTAAAGGCGGTTTACTTGCAGGTGATATCGCGCCGCAGCAGAAAAAGGGCATAGAGGTTCGGGATGGCAAGGAAGAGATTCGCAAAATCAGTAAGTTCCCAAATAAAACTCATGGAAAGTACTGTCCCCAGGAAAATCATAACAATATAAAAAGTTTTATAGTAGAAAATCCCGCGTTCCCCAACCAGGAAAATAGTGGCCTTTTCACCGAAATATGACCATCCAGTCAATGTGGCGAATGCGAAAGCCATCAGGCAGAGGTTGAGCAGGGGCGGTCCCCCGACGGATAAGTGTAAAAATGCCGCAGTAGTAAGTTCGTTCATGGAAAATCCTTCCATTAACCCCGGTGCGGCAAGTGCAGTGGTCAGGATTGCAAGCCCTGTCAGTGCGCAGATTACCACGGTATCCCAGAAAGTCGCGGTCATGGAAATCAGTGCCTGCATCTGCGGATTGGGAGTTTCGGCATCTGCTGCTGCAATGGAGGCAGTGCCAAGCCCCGCCTCATTGGTGAACAATCCGCGTGTCACACCGTAGCGCAGCGCCCCCATAAACGCGCCGGAAAGCGTGCCGATAGTAACTGCCTTTGGGGAGAAAGCGGAACGTAGCATCAGGGCAATGGCTTCCGGCAGATATGTAATGTTCTTCCCTAAAATCAGGATACAGCAGAAGAGGAAAAGCCCGCCCATTACCGGAACCAGACGGATACAGAATTTATGGATTCTTCCCGCCCCGCCGACGATTACAAGTCCAACTAAAAGTGCCAGCCCGATACCGACCGGGATGCGCGGCAGACCGAATGAAACTGCTGCGTCCGCGAATGCGCGTGACTGGGTGGAACAACTCATACAGCAGGCAGCAAATACTACTGCCCCGGCATAGATGCGGGAGAGCCATTTTTTGTTCAGGCGGTCGCGCAGCACCACCATTGGTCCGCCACAGTAGCTGCCATCGGTATTTTTTCTGCGGTGAAGGACGGCAAGGAAGCACTCGGCATAGGAGGTTGCCATACCAAACACGCCAGTCAGAAAACACCAGAATAATGCACCCGGTCCACCGAGGTAGATAGCGGAGGAAACACCGATAATATTCCCTGTGCCAAGCGTGGCGGCAAGTGTTGTGGTAAGAGCCATCATACCGGAAACTTTGTGGACGGGGGGATTGCCCGCTTCTTTTTTGAGGGGATTTTGTGGTGTGTTATCCATTCCTGCTTTCGTTTTTTTACGCTCCGTTATCCCACCGGTCACAGAATAGCGGATGCCTTTTAGCAGTTTTTTTTGGACGCAGCCGGTGTGTACCGTAAAATAAAGGTGGAACAGGCTCAAAACAACAAGCATCGGCCCGCCCCAGAAATAAGAGTTTATGCGGGAGAGAAGGGATTCCAGATACTGCATAGGGTTCTCCTTAGGGCTGTACAAAGCTTTCATGTCCATACAGTATATGCCTGTATGGGGAAGGGAAGTACAAGAGAATGGCTGTTTTAATAGCCAGTTCCGTATTCGGCACTAAACTGCCAGCTTTCAGTGGTTCCCAATCGTTGTATTACGATGGATTCCTTTCTATTAGTTTCCCTTCCTCCATAAAAAGCACACGATCGAACTGTCCAATAAGCCCATCCTTAATACGATGGGTGATTGTCAGAAGAGTTAAATCTTTATTGTTTAGTAATTCTTGCTCTATCTCATTGGCCGTTTCGATATCAATGGCTGAAACACCTTCATCCATGATAAGAAACTGGATGCCGCGGATAAGCGCACGAGCTAGGGCAATACGTTGCCTTTGTCCGCCAGACAGGAGCGAACCGTTTTCACCGCATGCTCCATCCAAGCCGCCGGGAACATCGGTAAGGAACCGGTCTACACCGCTAAGGAGCAATGCATTGCGCAGTTCTTTATCGGAAAAGGATTCCCCCATACAGATATTAAAGCGGATGGAGTCGTTAAAGATAAACGTATTTTGATGGATAACAGTTACAAAGTTAGGTAATATTTGTAAATTCATTTCGCGTAGTTCTACATCGTCATAATAAATTGCACCCTTGTATGTGGCATAGTATCCACTAAGCAATTTGACCAGAGTACTTTTTCCACTGCCGTTAACTCCAATTAAAGCAATCTTTTCATTCTTATGGATCGTAAGATTTAAGCCCTCAATAACTGGAATTTCATCAGAATAGCGGAATGAGAGATCCCTGACCCTTATCTTTGCTTCAAATGATGGTATTTTTTCACTGGCTAATTTTTCATCGGCTAACGCAACTTTATTGTCAATGATTTTCAACACTTCCCCGATATCAGGCCGTATGCTAAGCAAAATAGGAACCGTTTGGCCAAACAGCATAACGCAGGTATTAAATTCGCTAAACAGTGTGATGAACATGATCATGGTTCCTAGAGTTATTTTACCTTCTGCCGCCATGCTTCCAGCAAAAAGGAAGGCAAGAAACCATATGATCTTTTGCACGACTTGTGCAATATTCTGTACCATGGAGATCGATACCTGTGTTTTGTAATCCGTATTTGCCATATTCCGGCTGGATTGAAAAAATCGTTCCCGTATACAGCGAATCGTTCCAAAGGCTGTGACTGTTTCATGTGCATTCAGTGATTCCTTCAACTGAAAGGTCATCGCAGCATCTTTTTTCAATTTTTCCATAAGATTATCACCCAGTTTGCGATTAAAGAAAAGCGGAGGAATCGTTGAGAAAATTGCACAGGCAATGGAGATAAATGTAATCAGGGGACTGTAGTACAACATAATACATAAAATTACAATACCCATCAGTCCATAGCCGGTCAGTATAAAAATCGGGCTTGCAAGATTGTTGGCTATTGTCGCTGCATGGCTCTTTATGTAACTCATTTGTGCAGAAGTATCTTTTTCGTTGAAATGGACGATACTTTGACGCATCACACCATCATAAAGATCGTTGCGAAGGGATTCTTCATAACACACTTGAAACCTTTTTTGTGCAAGTGCATCGATAAAGTAGAACAGCGCGGATGCAATAACCACACCCCCTACCATAGGAAGCATCTCCTGAAACTCCGAAAGATTGCCAGCAGTGATGAGATCAACCATCTTTTGTTCTAAGATTGCAGTAACAGGTACCAGTAATCGTGTCAGGATACTGATTAATATGGCAGCAGTAAAAAGTAAAAGATGGGATTTATAATACCGAAACATAGCTTATCTCCTTAGATAATACATTATTGTTGTTTTGACGCGGGAAATTAATTCCTTCCTTTTCCGTATTCTCTTTTGTCCGCGATTATTTTGATTGGCGATGACTGCCCCAGGGCAAGCCGTGCCGAAGTCAGAAGTGGTACAGCCGCCCCATTCAGATTTACGGTGTAAGCCTTTGCGCTGCCGTCCTCCGTTTCAAGCTCTAGTTCCTCCGTAAGATTAAGTTCTGTAAATTTTTGTAAAATATCTTCCGCTTCACTTCGCGCGATCCCGGCAAGGTTTGCTAAAACTCCGACAGTGCGGTGCTTTGGAGCTTCACTGTAAAGACTTGAAAGCATTGTCAGCGCGCTTGGGATTGACAGCACAGAAAATAGATGGGCAACATTTTCGCTGCATGACATAAGGTTGTTAAAAATGCCCTCTTTACAGCATGCTGCGGATAAAAACAACTGCCCTTCAGTTAAAATCGTTGTGACAAATCCATCTTTAGTAATATAGATCATTTCATTATCGCGGCTGTCAAATTCAACAATATCTGCCACTAGGGCATCACATCCAGTAAGTGCCGCG
>CAMWUU010000174.1 GCA_947177515.1 uncultured Lachnospiraceae bacterium | reverse complement strand
CATTATAACATCATTTACTTTCTTTGCAACATGTTTTCGGGAATACACCCGGCAAACTCCTGCAAAAAAGAGTGGCATTTTCCCTCCATCCATGCTATAATCAAGCGTCAGGAGGTAATTTCGAATGAGCCAATACAAAAAAAAGAAAACAACCGCACAAAATAATTATGAATTTTTACATGGCAACTACGCCCTGATCCCGCTGATGGCAGTGATTTTCATTGTCCCGCTGATTGTGCGGCTCTACCGCTACGATCCAAATTTAAGCCAGTTTTACTGGTTTTTGGATTCCACGGAGGAAATCGATGTCTTCCTCTACTGGAAAAGCCGTATTTTCACCGCGCTGGGCGCTATAATGGGACTTGTCCTGGTATTTCAGTTTACAAACCGGAAATTCCGAAATGCGCAAAAGAAAACGATCTGGCTTTATCCGCTTGCCGCTTACGGCATCCTGACACTGCTTTCCACCCTTTTTTCCCAATACCGTTCCTTTGGTTTTTCCGGGATTCACGAGCAGTTCGAATCAGTGTGGGTGATCCTCTCCTATTGCGTACTGACTTTTTTTGCTTATGTATTTGTTAAGAATGCCGCGGACCTGGCCACGCTGCGCCGCGCCTTTTTCGCACTGTTCACGGTGCTGTGCGCACTCGGTATCACGCAGCTTCGCGGAAAAGATTTCTGGGAAACAAAATTTGGCAGACAGCTTATGGTGCCTGAAAAGTATGCACCCTACCGCGAATCGCTTTCCTTTAATTTTTCCCACAGCGGCACACACCAGGTATATTTAACTTTCTATAACCCGAACTATGTTGGTATGTTTGCCTCACTTGTCCTGCCGTTTTCCATTTTCTGTATTTTTTCTGTAAGGAAATGGTGGCAGAAACTTCTCTGGATAGCAATTAGCGTGGGGCTTTTGGTGTGCACCTTCAACTCCGGTTCGAAGACTTTTTTAATCTCCATTGCGATCTGCATTTTGGCGGCACTGATTTTCTGCCGCAAGGTGGTGTTAAAGCGTATCCTTTTTGTTGTTCCAGTATGCATTGCACTATTTTTTGGCGCACGTGCCTATTTTAAACATATTGCGCTCGATCCGATCCAGTATGTGAAGAACGCAATAAGGCTGAATAAAAACAGTTCCCTGCTTGATGATATCCGCTTCACGCAAAAGGATGTTGTGATTGAATATAACAACGCTACCCTTCATGTCACATATGCAGCGAACGAGCTGGGTGCTGTCCTAATCTTCCTTGACGGAAACGGACAGATGCTTGATTATACATCGCGTGAGGACGGCTACACTGAACTGGCTGACCCTACTTTTTCAGGACTTTTGTTCCGCTTACAGGAGGGGAACGCCTATTACCCGTGGCTTGCCTCCATCCATGTGCGCGGCTGTATTGTATACTTTACAATAACAGAAGACGGCTGCCAGTACATCAACAATGTCGGAAAATTTGCCCAGGCCATCAAAGCGCCTGCCTCCCTTTTTGGCGATTACGATTCGTTTGCTTCCGGGCGTGGTTACCTCTGGTCGCGCTCCATCCCGATGCTGCGCCATTCGCTTATTCTCGGTACGGGGGCGGATTCCTTTTCACTGGTGTTCCCGCACAACGACCTGCCCGGGCGCATTAATTCGGGCTTTTATTACTCGCTTGTTACCAAGCCGCACAACCTCTACTTACAGATCGGCGTACAGCACGGTGTTCCTGCCCTGCTCTGCTTCCTTGCGGTCTGCCTGATCTATCTTTTCCAGAGTCTTTCTCTGTACTGGAAATCAGATTTTTCCGACAGGAACCATTTTATCGGCACTGGAATTATGTTAGGTGTGCTGGGTTATCTGATCGCAGGTATTTCAAATGATTCCTGCGTCGCGATTGCCCCACTTTTCTGGGCATTACTTGGCATCGGCTTTGCAGTTAACCAGATTAACAAAAAAAGTGCGGCAGAAGCGGCATTTGCTGCGAATAGGACAGCGGGGAATCCATCTGCTGTAGCTGAAAGTTCCCCTGCCATAGCTAAAAATTCATCCGCCGTGGATGGAAATTCCTCTACTTCTAGTTCTTTGGGATCGACTAGGAAAGCTTCAAAAAAGAAGCGGAAAAAATAATCCGCCCCTTTTCATAATTTATACTGACAACGCTAAACCTTGCCAAGCTATAGATTTGCTGCCATAGCAGGAAAAAGGCTTCGCGCCACAGGATATGGAAGTATCCGGCGCGAAGCCTTTTTGGTGGTACCCCTGGTTCCGGTATCTTTCGCTCGTGAGCCGTATAATACCTATACAAAGAAACCATCCGAAAACTACTTTCTGTTATCTTATGCATTGTGATTTAACGCATCCTAGCGTTTTCCCCGATCTTCCCCCTCACCGCGGTAGCCAAATACCACGCGAAGTTCCTTATCCACATATGTCCCATTTTCAAGCACCTTTAATTGCAGTGTCCCCTCTGTGCCGCCCCTCGTGTAGCCGAGCACATGCAGATATTCCTCCATTGTGGTAACTGTCCGCCCGTTGATCCCGACTATGATATCCCCCAGATGCAGCCCCGCCTGCTCCGCCGGGGAATCCTCGCCGACTTTAGTCACGCAGATGCCAACCGGCATATGGAAACTCTTCGCGTGCGCAGCATCCACATCCTTGCCCACAATCCCAAGGTATGCACTCTCGCCCTCGGCAAGCTGCTCGCGGTTCATCAGGTCATTGATAATCGGCAGTACCTCACTGATCGGGATGGCATAACCGACACGCTCCACATCCGTATCGGAATATTTGACCGAATTGATACCGACCACTTCCCCGTTTGCATTGAGCAGTGCACCGCCACTGTTTCCAGGATTAATCGCTGCATCCACCTGGATCAGGTCGAGTGTCACACCCTCGGTGGTCACTTCACGATCCAGGGCACTGACATAGCCCACTGTCACGCTCTGGCCATAACCCAGCGCATTCCCGATTGCAATTACAAATTCTCCCATTTCCAAGTCATCCGAATTCCCGACCGTGGCAAGTCTGATCTGGCGCAGCGTTTCAAATGAAAGACCGTCAAACGGCACACAGACCACCGCAAGATCTTCATTCTCTTCTGTCCCTTTTACCTCAGCTACCGCCGTTGTCTTATCGCAGAACTCCACCGTCACTTCAGCCGCATCCGCGATCACATGGTTGTTGGTCACAATAAACAGTTCCCTCTCACTCTGCCCGATCAAAATCCCCGTCCCCGAGGAAGTCCCCTGTTCCTTCTGCTCATGCCCCCTGCCAAAAAAATCATAGCTAACGGACACCTTTTCCACCTTACAGTTGATCGCGACTACGGCGGGCATAACATTCTGGACCACACCGGAAACATCCGTAACCGTTGCACCCTCAACCGCTCCCGGATCTGCCGTGGCAACGACTCCCTGGGATATCCCTTCAAGTTCACTGACGGATTCCTTGCTGACTGCCCCGCCGCTCTCCTTTGCCCGGTACCAGTTCACCCCCTGAAAAATGGAAGCTGCAACCACGCCCATAACCGCTGCCGCTGCAATCAGGAGCATTAGTTTTTTCCCATTCCTGCGTTTCTTTTTTTGGTTTTCCCCCGCATCCGGGTGCTCCCGGTACTCCTCTGCTTTCATCAGATTGACTTTAGCTGCCGATGTGGTATTTTCGTCCATATGACACCTCTTTCTTTCTGCAATACGGGCCGCCCGAAAGGCCGATCCAGCCATTAAATCCTGTATCCATATATAACGCAATACTGCCAACCATATTCCGGTGCCATTATATAAAATCGGAATGGAGGAAGTAAGTTTTTTCTGTGAAAAAAGTGTGAAAGAGGCGGGAGGGATGCAAAAAAGGGGATGGACGGTACCCCTTTCACACGGCAGAAAAAAGCAGGGGCTTTTTTCTGCTAACAGTGATGAAATGATTGCTTAAAACAATTATTTAACACTCTTTTATACTGTACAGTAGTTTCCTAACAGTTTCATGTCAAGGGCTTCCTTTCGGATGCAGGATAGGGTATCCTGGACGGCAGCCTGCGTAAGGGTACCTTCAAAATCTACGAAAAAGCGATATTCAAAATTCCGTCCCGGAAGAGGACGCGATTCGATTTTCGTCATGTTCAGGCCGTTATAAATTATGTTCGAGAGCATATTGTAAAGGCTTCCGGTTTCGTGCGGAAGGGAAAAGCAGATCGCAACGCGGTCAGCGGTGCAAAGATGCTCTTTCCTGCCTGTAATGATAATAAAACGCGTGGAATTGCCTTCCTCGGAATTAATCTGATCCGCAAGCACCCTTAGACCATATTTTTTTGCAGCACGGACGCTGGCAATCGCCGCCTTCGTCGGATCGCCCTCCTTAGCAACAAGACACGCCGCCCCCGCCGTACTTCCACTTTCGATGGCCTGGATCATCGGATGGGATTTTAAAAATTCCCTGCTTTGCAAAATCCCCTGTGCATGGGAATAAACGGTGCGTATCCCATCCACCTTCGCCCCATCAAGACCCAAAAGAGCCTGGTTAATACGAAGCACATGCTCCCCTACAATATAGTTGTCAAAATCTACCATAAGATCATAGCTGTCCGTAATACCGCCCGTGGTGGTATTCTCGATCGGCAGCACCCCGAAATCCGCAAGGCCGTCCCTGACAGCTTCCATCACTTCCTTAAAGGTCGCCGCCGGAAAACTTGTGATTTCCTCCCCGAAACACTCTTCCATCGCCTGCTCAGAATAAGAACCCGGGGCACCAAAGAACACTACCTTTGTTTCCGCGTCCCTTGGCAGGGACGAAAGCACCTTAAACCCCCCGTTAAGAGGCTCCTGGTTTAATGTATACTGGAGCCTCCTGCTGATACTCATAATCTGCTTGAATACTTCCCTTACCGCCTGCCCGTTAAATTCATCCGCACACAGATTCTTTACAGCTAAAAGTTTTTCTTCTTCCCTCGCTTTGTCAAATACGGGCTTGCCAACACTCTTTTTATATTCTGCGACATCCGCCGCCACCTGCATCCTGCGCTCAAACAGGGCAACGATCTGTTGGTCAATCCGGTCGATTTCTGCCCTGGAATCCTTTAAATCTATCATGGTCTTCCTCCATATAAAAACTTTATGTTATTATAACGTTTCTTTTCCAATTTTGCAAGTAGGGGTAGAAAAAAGCCTCCCATTATGATAAAATGAAAGTTAAATAACAACCATTTCCATAAGGGAGGCAATTATGAAAAAAACAATAATCTTCATTCTTGTACTGGTGCTTATAATCGGCGGTCTTGCCGTCTTATCGCACTATTATGACAAGATCTACTACAACGAGGAGGATGTTACCGGCAACCTAGCGGGCAATCTCTACAACGGCGGACTTTACTGCGAAATTGACGACACAATCTACTTTTCCAATCCCGCTGACGACGGCGCGCTTTACTCGATGGCTTCAGACTGCACGGATGTAAAAAAGCTCTCCACCGACAAAGTTGCTTCAATCAATGCAGATGAACACTATGTTTATTATTCCCGGCGCAATTATGCCAAGGAATCCACCATTGTCAGTATTTTTAATTTCGAAAATACCGGTATCTACCGCTACAGTAGGAAAAACGGGCGGCTGGCACAGCTTTTTAACGGCGCGAACGGCATCTCCTGCCTCTATGGCAACTCGGTCTACTACCAGCACTATGACGAACAGACCGCCATCCAGCTCTACAGTGTTGGTATTGACAAGGAAAATAATGGCAGGGTCAGCACCGACGGCGGAATCCCGGCTTCCATTTACGGGGGTGTCCTCTACTATGCTGCCGACGACAAAGACCACTACTTACATGCGCTCAACCTGCGCACCAGGGAAGACCAGGTAATCTTTTATGACAACTGCTTTATGCCAGTTGCCATGCCGGGCGGCATCTACTATATTGCCTCAAGCGACAATTATACAATTTACCGCATCGGCCATGACGGTAGCGCCCCGGTCAAACTGGTGGACGAATTCTGCTTTACCTTTAATATCACGGAAGATGAACGCTACTTGTTTTACCAGATCGACGGCGGGGACGACAACCGGCTTGTCTGCCTTGATTTGACAACCGGAATTTCGCGCACCATAATGGACGGTAATTTCAAACAGATTAACATTACAAGCCAGTTTGTATTTTTTACCGACTTTACTGGTTCATATACCTATGCATACCAGAGGGAAACTGGCACGGTCAACCGTTTTGAACCGCCTGTGCTCAAAATGAAATAAAAAGGACCCGTTTCATAGCATTTCCTAATATGGGAAGCTAACACCGTAGGAATCTGCCCGGTAGGCCGGATGTGTATTTGCTGCTTTTCGGAAATAAACCCCAGCTTTTTCCATCCTTTTAAGTCCCAGGTAACCGAGCGCCATCAAATAATAACAGTGCGCCCGGTTCCTTACCGTATAATCTTCGTCAAAAACTAGAAAATCCGGCAGGGAAACCGCAAAATAATCGATTTCCACATGGTCATGAAGATGCTTTTCCCCATAATCGACCAGGCGGTAGAATCTCGCCTTTGCCCTGGCTACTTCCCCTAGCTTTTCCCATGCAAGTCCCTGGTAGAGGATCATCTGTGCCGGCTGGTCGTTGTAATACATTGCCCCGGCTGGCTCATCGGTGCCTAAAGTGGCCAGTGTGAAGAACCCTTTTGCTTCCTCCTCCCTTCCCTGTTCCATACAACAAAGACCAAGATGATAATACAGGTGGTTATCCTTCGTCCCTTCTAGTTTCCCCTCGCCAAGATTGTCCGGATAAACAAGGGCGCGGTTAAGGAGTTCCTCCGCTTTTGCAAAATCTTTTTCCTTCATTTTTTCCCTGGCAAGTCCTAAAAGTGCTTCTTCATACTGTCTGGTGATTTTACCCTCACCGCCCTCCCACGGATGGAAATGATGGGAAAGGATACAAGAAAGTGCCTCCCCATATTGTCCATCCTCGTTTAACAGTGTGATATACTCCACATAAAGATCATCCCGCTGTTTCCTTAATTCTTTGTGCTCCGCATAAACTGCAAGACGCTCTCCCAAGCTTTTTCCAAGCTTTTTGTAAAGCTGGTCTAATTCAAGGAATACCCTCGCATCAAACGGGTCCAGCCTAAATGCCCGCTCAAGCGCTTCCTTCGCTGCGCCCGCATCCTTTTTCTTATTATAGTAGGCGATGGCAAGGTTTCTGTGCACAGTCGCAAATCCTGGTTCCTCCCTGGCGGAAAGTTCCCAGAGGGAAACAGCCTCCTTGAAGGAAAATTTATCATAAAATAAGTTGCCCAGATAATACGGCGCTTTCTTTTTACATCCATGTTCGATCGCAAACCGCAAAACCGCGATATCCTCCAGCTTGTTCGGAAAACAATAATCCGCCGGGGCGGATTCCGCTTTTAAGAAAAGTTCAGTAAGCGCCTCCCCATCCTTAAAAAGCTGTCCCGCTGCACTGATGTAAGCCATATAATAC
>CAMWUU010000173.1 GCA_947177515.1 uncultured Lachnospiraceae bacterium | reverse complement strand
GTGGTGTGCCGAAACGAGAAATATATAAAATGCTTTTGCGGGAAACCGAATCAGAAGAATGAGAGGAACCGAAAAGGCGGCCAAAGTAATTCCACTTTGGCCGCCTTTTCGAAAAAAATTGAAGAAGCGGAAGTTGTTTTACGGGATTAGACCTGCAAGTTTTGCCAGTTCACGGATGGAAGCTTTGGAAACACTTTTGCCACAATACTCGAAAAGTTCGTTCTTGTCGCCGTTGAAAATATCGGCAGGCTCGTACTTTTGGAGAATAATGCGGTCTTCTTCTACATAGATTTCCAGTGGATCCCTTTCGCCCACACCGAGTGTCCTCCGCAGTTCAATAGGGAGTGTGATGCGTCCAAGTTCATCCAGCCGCCTTACAATACCTGTACTTTTCATAAAGTCACCGTACCTTTCTGAAATGATGAAAATCTTAAATTGGGTTCTTACGTCGAATTTTGTAAAATTCTTACTGTCAATAAAATACCATAAGTTTCTCAATTCGTCAAGCAAAAAATAGAAATAATTTATAAAAAATTACTACTATTTGTAAAATATTGGAATAAAATATGATAACTGTATTATATGTTGCCAGGAGGAAGGACAATGTTGAACTTTTTATGGGGTGGGATGATACTAACGGGTATCATTTATGGTGCACTAAACGGCACCATGCAGCAAGTAAACACCGCAGCGATTGAATCGGCCAGGGAAGCGGTTACGTTATGTATCACAATGCTGGGGGTGATGGGGTTGTGGCTTGGTATGATGGAGGTGGCAAGGGCATCCGGTATTATGGAGCGGTTGACAAAAGCCTTGCAGCCGTTCCTTCATTTTCTGTTCCCGAAGATTCCAAAGGGGCATCGCTGCCTGGAACCAATCAGTGTTAACCTAATTTCAAACCTTCTAGGCCTTGGTTGGGCAGCGACCCCGGCGGGCTTATCCGCAATGGAAGAATTGGCGGCTTTGGAGAGGGAGCGCGGAAGGGAAGACTATCAGGAGGAAGGTGTAGCTACCAGCCAGGGGAATGGAAAAAGAGAAAAGCGCAAGGGTCGTGCAGCGAGCAATGAGATGTGTACCTTTCTTGTTCTTAATATTTCTTCCTTACAGCTTATCCCAGTCAATGTGATTGCCTACCGAAGCCAGTATGGGAGTGCAGCCCCCACGGCAATCTTAGCCCCGGGGCTGGTAGCGACAGCGCTCAGTACGGTGGTGGCCGTGATTTTCTGTAAAGTGATGGAGAGAAGAAAGTAAGTTTTAAAATTCAGGTTGGTATGCCCGCTTAAAGAGGGCAGGGAGGTGTTAAAATAATAAATGAACTTGTAAATAAATATTGTCGGTAACTTATTACAATGATTGTTAATCGAAAGAAAATTATTGTAAATAATGTTAATTTATGATATAATTATGGAAGAAGTCATTATTAATCGTGCAAATATAAGCTGCATGAGTATTACGGGAGAAGATACCATAATGAATATGAGGATTGTAGTGTGTGATGATGACCAGGCGAGCCTTGAGCAGATAAAGGATTTATTGCTTGCTTATAGCAGGGAAAAAGAAAGGCGCATGGAGATATATACCTGTAGTTCGGCAGAGGAACTGATGGAAGAACTGGCGGGAGGGGAACTTCTGGATATTGACCTTTTGCTTCTTGATATTGTGATGGAGGGCAAAAACGGGATTGAATTGGCGGAAACAATCCGCAGCAGGAATAAGGATGTGCCGATTGTCTTTGTCACTTCTTCCACGGAATTTGCCCTGAAAGCTTATCATGTCCGGGCGGTGCGTTATCTTTTAAAGCCGCTTACGGAAGAGTCCATATATGAAATGCTTGATTTTGTTACTGCACATTTACTTACCAGAAAAGATAAACTGTTTGAAGTCAATACGAAAAAAGGGTGTGTAAATATCAATTATTCATAGATTGTGCATGTGGAAAATGTAGCGCGAAGAATGTGGATTACGCTAAAGAATGGGAAGACCTACCAAAGTGTCGGAATACGTGATTCGTTTGAAAAACAGGTGGCATGTCTTTTACAGGAAGACAATTTTATTCAGCCACACAAGTCTTATGTGGTAAACTTGGACTATGTTTCCAGTTATACTACTTCAATGCTGCATATGGATAATGATAGTGATATACCCATTAGCAGACGAAATAGTCAGGAAGTGAAACAGCGTTATTTAAAATACCTGACTCTGAGGTGAAAGTAAATGTTTGATTTTATCTTGAGCCAAATGTCATTGATCTGGATATTTGTCTTTTATCTGAATTTCCTGCCGCGCAGATTAAAGTTTTGGAAGACAGTCTTTTTGTTTGTTGCCTGTACAGTTGTATGCGTTATCTGTAGTTACTTCCTGATTTTACAAAATGGATCCGCAGGAGCCAATATTGCAAATATCCTGCTGCAGGGAATGCTGATCCAGTTTTTAGTATATGGTATTTGTAAATATCATGACGGGAGGGCGGTTTTTGTTGGCCTTACTGGAGCGGCATATGTACTTTTTGGGGGAGTGATCGGTTTAGAGGCGTATGTGTGGAGCGGATGTTTTTTGGCAGGGATTTTGATTGCGGCGGCAATGCATCTGTTTGTTTTCCTGATTTTATATTTTAAATTGCGCAGGGCATTTTTAAGCCAGTTGGATCGGGAAGATAGTATATGGATAAAGTTGTGTATTATCCCTTTGCTTTTTTATGTCCTGGTGTATAGTATTACAATCTGGCCTGCGGATGTGCATGAGCATCCGGAGAATCTGCTTGGTATTTTTTTGCTGATTCTCCTGATGTTTACTTCCTATATCATACTTTTTGGTGCGATGGACGGTTATGAGAGATACCAGAAACAGAAAAATGACATTGAATTAATGGAGAAGTATGCGGATGGGATACGGCAGCAACTTGAAATTATGCGGGTTAACGATGAAAAAAATGCAATTCTTAGACACGATATAAAACATCATGCAATGGTATTATTAGGTTATTTAAGGAATGGGGAGTATCATAAACTAAAGGAAGCCATGGAGGGGACGCTTTCGCGCTTTGAGGAATTAAAAGTGCAGGCTTATTGTGAGAATGTGGCAGTTAACAGTATTGTGACACAGTATGCTAAACAGGCCCGCAAGGGAAATGTTTTGTTTAACTGCGAGATGGATGTTCCTTCTGAACTTCCTGTTGATGAGGTGGAGTTTGCAGTTGTGCTCTCTAATTTGTTGAGCAATGCTGTGCGCGAGGCGGGGGCGGATGCAGGGCAGCCAGGGGTTGTCAGGATTTTTGCGTGCCGCGTCAAGGGACAGCTTGCAGTAGAAATATCAAATACATTTACAAATGAAGTTGAGTTTGGGGAGGATCATCTGCCCATCTCAAAGCGCGGGGAGGGACATGGTTATGGAAGCCGCAGTGTCTTGGCTTTTGTGCGCAAATACGGGGCAGTTTATGATTATCAGTTGGAGGATGGATTTTTTACGGTACGTCTGGCATTATATTTAATGAAACATTAATTCAGTTCCGAAGCTAGAAATAAGAATTGTTCACTAAACGGCGGCAGAATAGCAGGGAAGCATAACAGGGTTTACAGGGATTAGATTGTAGTTTTTGGAATTTTAATGAAACATTAATCCGAAAGCCTTGCATATTCATTTTTCTGACGTTACAATATTAATAATATCATAGCGGAGGATTGTCAGATGGCAAAAATATTGATTGTTGAGGATGAGGTAAAAATTGCCCGGTTTGTAGAACTGGAATTAAAATATGAAGGTTATGAGGTGGAGATTGCCAACGATGGCAGGACGGGGCTTGATATGGCGCTGCATTCAGGGGTGGATCTGGTGTTGTTGGATATTATGCTGCCGGGGCTTTCGGGGATTGAAGTATGCAGAAGGGTGCGTATGGAATCGGAAATTCCGATTATTATGCTGACAGCGAAGGATGATGTGACGGACAAGGTGGCGGGGCTTGATATGGGAGCGGACGATTATATGACAAAACCGTTTGCAATCGAGGAACTGCTGGCGCGTATCCGTGTAGCGCTAAATCGACATGCAAAGCATTCTGCCGAGTCGGAAGCACCAAAGAAGGATGAGCTTTCTTTTGGAAAACTATGCCTAAAGCTTGGACGGCACTCGGCTTATTTTGGGGAAGAGGAGCTTAGCCTAACAAAAAAAGAATACGAACTTCTGGAATATCTTCTGAAAAATAAAAATATTGCGGTGACACGCGAACAGCTTCTAAATAATGTGTGGGGTTATGAATATTTTGGCGATACCAATGTGGTCGATGTTTATATTCGTTACCTGCGCCAGAAAATTGATGACCGGTTTGGGGTGCATGTGATTAGTACAGTGCGTGGAGTGGGGTATATTATTAAGGATGAAAAATAAACTGACAGGGGGATTACGATTTTTTTTACAAAAGACATGGTTGCCATTAAAGAAAAGGAGGGATGCGTTTCTTGGAAGGCTTCGGCTGTCCATGAGCCTGCGCATTACTTTGAATTATCTGAAGCTGATGGTGGTTAACGGGGTGATTTTTATGGGAGTTTTCCTGGTTCTGTACCTGAATGTCCAGACGGAGGAGTACAGTGCCCTGGCTCATCATGTGACCGCAGCGGTTCTGGATGTGGCGGCGGCACAGTCCGGCGCAGCGATTGGGAAATTTGTTGGGCAGGGGCAGCAGGATCATGTGGGCGCAGGGGAACTTCCCGTGGGTGGGGAGCAGGGCAAAAGCAAAAACAGCGGGGAGCCTTCTATAACTGGTATTTATGCGAAAGAAAGTTTTAATACATGGCTTGCAGCGCAAAAAGACTATCTGAATCCTTTCACAGGACGGGGGGTATCCTTGATTATCCAGGAAAAAGAAAGCGGGAAGATCCTTTACGATGATACAAATTTTAAAGTAAAGGGGTTTTTGTTTTTTAAGGATCTTCATGTGGATTTCTCGGATAAAGAGCACCATATTATTATTAATTCCCGCCGTGTATTTCCTTTTTGCGGGACAGAATATGAGATGGTATACGGTTATAATATGTCGGGGGATTACAACCGGATGTGGAAGCTGATCCTTAACATGTCGTTTCTCTATGCGATCATTGTCTTTTTTATCCTGCATGAAGCGCGGGGGCAGAATGTACGCATGCTTACGCCAATCAAGGAAATGTCGGATACGATCAACCGTATTACAGTGAATAACCTTCACAGTGAGCGCTTGAATCCTTCCGGAGTCACGGACGAGCTGCGTGAACTTGCAGAAACTTTTAACGATACGCTTGACCGCCTGGAAACTTCCTACGAGAGCCAGAAACAGTTTGTTTCCGACGCTTCCCATGAACTGCGCACCCCCATTGCAGTGGTGCAGGGTTATGCCAATCTTTTGAAACGCTGGGGCAGTAAGGATGAGGCTGTACTGGAGGAGTCTGTCGAGGCGATATCCAATGAAGCCCTGCAAATGCAGGATCTGGTTGAAAAGCTTTTGTTTTTGTCGCGCCATGACAAGAAAACATTGAAACTAAAAAAAGAGCAGTTCAACATGAAACCGATTGTCGAGGAAATGGTAAAAGAAACGCGTCTTGTTGCGCAGAACCGAAATATTGAGGCACCACTTCTTGAGGCTGTCCGAGTTTATGGTGACAGACAGGCACTGAAACAGGCGATCCGTGTCTTCCTAGATAATGCCCAGAAATATACGGAGGATGGCGACACCATACGCATTTCCTGTGAGAACCGTCAGGGCGACTGTGTTATTACAGTTGAGGATACCGGTATTGGCATGAGGGGGAAAGACCTTGATAATATTTTCAGCCGTTTTTACCGGGCGGATGATGTGCGCGATAAAAAAATTGAGGGGCATGGTCTGGGGCTTTCGATTGCAAAACTGATTATTATGGCGCATACCGGGCGGATTAAAATCCGTACACAGTACACGAAGGGGACGAGTTTTATTGTGACAATACCAAAGTTAAGGTGAGGGGAAAGAAAAAATTGAATGAAAAAATGATTCAAAATAATTGCCCCAAAAAATATAAATGTTACGATATTTTTGATGTGTATGGAATAAAATAGTTGTGCTATGGAGAATAAGGTAAGTGATGTTAGATTACATTATTGAACGTACAAATAAATATATTGATAGTATGCCTAAAAAAGAGCGTAAAAAATTCGGTCAATTTTTTACAAGTAAAGAAACTGCACGTTTTATGGCTGGATTATTTACTATCCCTGAAGATTTGTGTATGGTACGTATTTTGGATGCAGGTGCAGGATCGGGTATATTGTCATGTGCAGTTTTAGAACGATTGGAGCAGATAGGTTCTGTCCAGATGATAGAGCTGACTTGTTATGAGAATGATAACAATATTTTGAGTTTGTTAAAAGAAAATCTGATGGCCTGTAAAGACAATTCTGAAAAAAATATTCAGATAAAGATTATTACTGATAACTATATAACAAGCCAGTATTTGGACTTTAATTCTATGTTAGGTAGTAATCCTAACCCTGTAAAATATGATTTTGTAATTGGTAATCCGCCCTACATGAAAATATCGAAGGATGCGCCAGAGGCAACAGCAATGCAAAACATTTGTTATGGTGCGCCTAATCTGTATTTTATTTTTGCGGCAATGGGATTATTTAAAAAAGTTGCAACAAGGTCATGGAATTATAGATACACGCACAATCAGTAATCTTTGCGAATACCTTGACTGCCAGCCGGGGGATTTAATGGAATATGTGCCGGATAATAAAATGGAATAAGGCAGTAGGCGGCGCAATCCCACTATTTCCCACTGTTAAAGATGCCTTTGTGTACTGCTGCCAGTCTGCATACTTTCACAGTATCTGCATATACTATCTACGTAAAATACGTATATTTTTTATGTTTTTCTCTTGATAATACGTAAAATACGTGTTATTATATAATTGTAAGGAGGAAACATACATGAGATTCAGAGAAGCCGACCGGATGCTAAAGGATGATGGATGGTACGTGTCAGATATAAGCGGCTCACATTACCAATACAAACACCCAACAAAGTCCGGAAAAGTAAGCGTCCCGAATCATCCAGGTGACATCCCGAAAAGTATTGTTAAATCCATACGAAATCAGGCGGGACTGAAATAAGCCCCTGCCCCTTAAAATAAATCACGGAAAGGAGCATTGATTTATGAATTATGTGTACCCGGCTGTTTTCTATGAGGAAGAGGGCAAAATATCAGTCATTTTCCCCGATTTGGGTAACCTCGCAACTTTTGGGGATAATGTGGCGGACGCTATGCGCATGGCTCAAGATGCCTGCGGCCTGCATCTGTTTACTGCTCTGCGTGACGGCGATCCCCTACCAGCTCCCAGTTCATTAGGTGAAATCAATCCTGCTGCCATCCTGAAAGATTTTGAAATGGAATCCGCTGCGGACACTGCTTTCGTCAATATGGTACTGGTGGATATGACCGA
>CAMWUU010000172.1 GCA_947177515.1 uncultured Lachnospiraceae bacterium | reverse complement strand
AAGAGGCTTTTAAATCATGCACAATCGGGGATAGGGGGATACAATTTATGAATTTATAATATATTTTGTTAAATGTGACGAAAAAAACTTTGAATAAAATATGGTAAATCGATTGACAAACCAAAAGAGATGCGTTATACTAGGAGAAAAGTGGTCATAACTAACAAAAGTAGACCCTATACTTTTGTTAAATTCTACTCGATCGGAAAAGGCGGGATATTATGAAAAAAACAGCGCGATACAAAAAACTAATATCATCTTTTGCGGTACTTGCCCTGTTGGCGGGCTGCAAAAAGAACGGGGAACTGGATCCGGCTGTTTCGCCCGGCGCACAGATTTCGCCGGATGGTCAGACGGATGTGACAGGGGGGGTTCCTTCGGCAGGCGCAGAAGACCCAGATGTAAAGGAAGTAACTCCTTTTGCACAGAACCCGGTGGATTCAGTGACTCCGCAGCTTCCGGCAACAGAAAATCTTACCTATTCCGGGAAGGATTTGTCACAGATTGCGCCGCTCCCGCAAAAGGAGGCGCTTGTTGCAAATGACTTCCTTCTCTATTTCGTAAATTGTGCATCGATTGCATCATCGTCTTCTGACGGTTTTGGACTGTTCCAGAGCGTGACGGATCAGGCATTTGGCACGGATCAGGGGAGCGGGAGGGACTGGGGATATCTTTCACAGGAATATATGCAGGCACAGGGGGATGTAAAAAGCGAGGATCGAAAAGCGGCGAAATGGGGGATTGCCGAGGATACTGTCTATACAAAGGATACAGGATACCGCTATTATTTTGAACTGCCTGCGGGCAATTACGAAGTAACCTGCGGTTTTTACGACCCGTTTTCGCCGAGGAATATTGATATAAGGGCGGAGGGAAAGGAGGTTGTTTCGGGACAGAAAATCCTGAAATTCAAGGAAACCGAGTACTGTTTTGAAACCGAGGTAACGGACGGTGAACTAGACCTTTTTGTATACAATGCAAAACGCGGGCAGGATGCGATGCAAAATCCGGAACTTAGCTATATTGTCGTGAGGGCGGTGCCGGAATACGACCAGGAGATGCTTGCAATGATGCTTGAAGCGAGCACGGTATCCGAGGAGGAATTAAAGGAGTACCGCACCGTGACTGTGGAGGAATATAAAAAGAGTTTGGAGGCGGCCGCGAAAGTGGCGGGCGGAAAAGACGTGCCGGAAGAAGAAATCCGGGCGGCATATGAAGATTTAAAAAAAGCATTTGAAGGGTTGGAAAAAAAGATGGTTTATAATGCATTTACGCCAGGAAAAATCTGGCAGGACACAGATGGAAATAAAATCCAGGCTCATGGAGGTCAGGTACAAAAGCTTACCGTTTTGGACAAACAGACGGGGGAAATGGTCGAAAAATGGTGGTGGGTCGGTGAGGATAAAACGAAGGGCTACCGCGGCGGAATCTGTGCTTACAGTTCGGTTGATCTGTACAACTGGGAATTTGAGGGAGTTGTGATGCGCAATGTGACAAGCAGGGAAGAACTTGAAACCGAGGAATATTTTAAGGAACTCTATGCGGGTTACACAAAGGAGCAGCTCGATAATGTATACCGCTGTATCAATGATTCCACTTCTGTAATTGAGCGCCCGAAGATGATCTATAACGAAAAGACCGGGCAGTATCTTTTGTGGTTCCATGCGGATGGGCCGACTGAAACGAGCGATGCGAATTACGCGGCAGCGAGTGCGGGGCTGGCGGTAAGCGATACCCCTTATGGACCGTTCCGTTTTGTTGACCGTTACCGCTTAAATACCTGCCCGGAGGATCAGGAGGATATGTACCCGCAGAGCAAGGGGATGGCGCGTGATATGAATCTCTTTGTTGATGATGACGGCACAGCCTACATTATTTACTCAAGTGAGGAAAATCTGACCATCTACATATCAAAATTAAACGACGCTTACGATTACCTTTGCACAGAGCCAGAAAAAGCGGTATACGGAAAGGATTTTATCCGTCTTTACCCGGGGGCGCAAAGGGAAGCCCCGGCGATTATCAAGAGGGATGGGAAATATTATATGATGACTTCCGGTGCGACGGGCTGGGCACCGAACCAGGCACGCTACTGGGTGGCGGACGAAATTTTCGGCGAGTGGAAGGATATGGGGGATCCTTGTATCGGGGATGAGAAACGCACGACATTCGATTCCCAGAGCACCTGTATCTTTGAGGCGGATGATGGCACGATCATCTATATGGGGGATCGCTGGAACAGCGACAACCTCTCGGATTCGAGATATATCTGGCTTCCAGTTCTATTTGATGGTGAGGGGAAGATGAGCATTTCCTGGCAGGATTCATGGACACTGAAAAATCAGGGAGTCAATTAGGGATGTATCAAAACTAAGCTGGAAATGTGGTGTGGAATGGATATTGCAGAAGAAATACATTATTAAAGTGCTACCAGCAGTATATGCTTAATAATAGGAATATGGATAAATTAGTACAGTAAGATTATATCAAAGAAGGGGGTTGATGATGGCGATGAAAAAGAGATTTGGGTTCCGGCTGCTTGCGATGCTTACTGCGGCGGCGCTGCTGCCGTTTACGGCACCCACGCAGCCTGTAGCCGCACAGGGGCAGGTGGATGGTGCAGCGCAGGAAACCGATACGCAGGATTTGCTGTCGATTGTTTATGAAACGATCAGTTACCAGGATTATCTGGCTGCCCATCAGGGTGCGGCATATCCGGACAGCGAGATCCGTATCGAGGGCGGCGCATATCAGAGCGCGGATGCAGGGTTTACAAGCCAGTCAGGATATGAGGGCTTTACCGGGAATGTGGCGCTGACTGCGGAAGAAGGGGAGATTACCTGGGAGGTAGAGGTAGCAGAGGCGGGTTTTTACCAGATAAAGCTCGATTATTTCCCGATGGAAGGCAAGGGCAATACCATTGAGCGCGAACTGCGCATTAACGGGGAACTGCCATTTGATGGGGCACAGTCGCTTGAATTTACCAGAATTTGGAAAAATGAAACAGAAGTCCGACCGGATGCACGCGACAACCATATCCGGCCATCGCAGGTTGAGGAGCGTGTCTGGCGGGAAGGCTTTTGCAAGGACAGTTCCGGCTATGAGTTCGACGCATACTATTTTTATTTCGGGGAGGGGAAAAATACGATTTCCCTGACCTCAACGAAAGAGCCGATGGCCATTGGGGCGATCACGCTTACAAAACAGCAGCAGATCCCGGATTATGCCATGTATTATTCAATGTTACAGGATATGGGGGCAAAGGATGTTGTTCTTTCGGAGCCGATTAAAATACAGGGTGAGGATGCAGTTTTTAAATCGGATTCAACTCTCTATCCGGTTAACGACCGCACGTCCCCGTTAACGGAGCCGTACCATCCATCCAAAATCCGCATGAACAGCATTGGGGGAAATAACTGGAACCAGACCGGTCAGTGGATTAGCTGGGAGGTGGATGCCCCGGAGGATGGTTTGTATGAGATTGCCATCAAGTATAAGCAGAGCATCAAGCAGGGCGTGACAGTGGTGCGCTCGTTTGCCATCGACGGGGAGCTGCCGTTTAAAGAGGCTGCCGAACTGCGTTTTTATTATGACAATAACTGGGATATCACAACGCTTGGGGATGGGGAGGGAAGCTACCGCTTTTATCTTACCGCAGGAAAGCATCTGCTCACAATGGAAGTAGTGCTCGGGCAGGAAATGGCACAGATTTTAAATGAGGCAGACAATAGTATTTATGAGTTAAACCGTGCATACCGGCAACTTTTGATGGTGATTGGTTCCTCGCCGGACTCCATGCGCGACTATCAGCTTGATATAAAGACACCGGAGGCGCTCGCAATTTTAAAAGAGCAGTACGAGATTATACAGGATCTTTCAGCCAGGGTGAAAACTTACGCAAAAGGATCGAGCGGCAGCGAGTCGGTGGCTCTCGACAATCTGATTATCCAGCTTGGCAATATGTCAAAGAAGCCGGAAACCATCGCAAAACAATGGTCAGCTTTTAAAGATAATATTATCGCGCTTGGTTCTTGGACGCTCTCGATGAAAGAGCAGCCGTTACAGATTGATTACTTGCTTTTACAGACCGCAGGCAGCAAGCTGCCGAAAGCAAAGGCAGGGTTCTGGCAGAAGGTGATGCACGAGTGGAGGGCATTCCTTGCCAGCTTTACCGAGGATTATGAGAGCATCGGAAACGTTTACGGTTCTGGCACCGTCGAGGTCTGGATGCTGGCAGACGCGTCCGCAGCGGCCTCTGCATCGGGTTCTGGTAGGGATCAGGCAAATGTTTTAAAGAATCTGGTGGACAATTATTTTGTTGAGGAGAAGGGAATTCCGGTCAATGTAAAATTAGTAAACCGCGATATTCTGCTTTCTGCTACGCTTGCAGGTCAGGGACCGGATGTGGCGCTGGGTGTTGCGAGCAAGGAACCAGTCAATTACGCGCTGCGCAAAGCCGCGACGAACCTGACGCAGTTTGCCGATTTTGACGAGGTATCCGACTGGTTCTTTGACAATGCGCTCGACATGTTCCGCCTGAATGATGGTGTGTATGCGCTGCCGCAGACTTCCTCCTTCCCGATGCTGTTCTACCGGGCGGATATCTTAAAGGAACTCGGGCTGAATGTGCCAAATACCTGGGATGAGTTTTATGAATGTCTGGCGGTTATCCAGAAAAATAATATGAATATCGGAATTGTCCCGGATTATTCCTCCTATGGGATGTGCTTGTACCAGCACGGCGGTTCGTACTATGCGCCGGACGGCAAGGGCAGTGGTCTGGATACGGAAGCTGCGGTGCAGGCTTTTACCCAGTGGACGAGTAATTATGTGGATTACCGTATGCCGGTTACATACGACTTTGCAAACCGGTTCCGCACGGGCGAGATGCCGCTTGCCATCGCAGATTATACGCAGTACAGCTACCTCTCCGTCTTCGCGCCTGAAATCAAGGGACTCTGGGGCTTTACGGTGGTGCCGGGCTATCAGGATGAGAATGGCAATATCGATCATTCCGTTCTTGCAGGTCAGTCGGCAGTGATTATTTTGGATACCTCCAAGCGCAAGCAGGAATCATGGGAATTCTTAAAATGGTGGATGAGCGAAGAAACCCAGACATCCTACGGCGTTGAGGTGGAGAATATCTTAGGCGTGGCTGGGCGTGTGGCGACAGCCAATACAATGGCACTGGAGAATCTGCCGTGGACGAGCAGGGATTTAAAACAGCTCAAGGCGCAGATGGATTGGGTGAAGGTTGTGCCGGAGATCCCGGGCGGATATTTTACCGAGCGCCATGTAAAGAATGCTTTCTATGCAGTATATAACAGCAAGGAAGATCCAAGGGAAACGCTTGAGGATTATGTGAAGACGATCAACAACGAGATTACGAACAAGCGGATCGAGTTTGGCCTGGATGCAAAATAAAATCAATTGAAAATGAGGTAGGAATATGGAGAAGGGTTTGGTGCATGTTCTGCGGGCGGATCTTGCGAGAAGGCGGAAGGCCACCATAAAACAGATGAAAAAATCAAAAATTTCGTTTTTGTTTATTGCCCCGTACTGCATTATCTTTACGGTTTTTTATCTGGTTCCTGTGGTGACTTCAATCGGGCTTAGCTTTACCTACTACAATGTCCTTGAGTCGCCCCGGTTTATCGGCTGGCAGAACTATATCAATTTATTTTTTGCGGACGATGTGTTTTTGACGGCGGTCAAAAATACCTTCCTGTTCGCGGTGGTCACAGGACCTGTGGGCTATTTTATGGCATTGATTATCGCCTGGATGATTAATGAGATCAAAAAGCCGGTATTGCGCGCGATTATGACATTGGTTTTTTATGCGCCGACGATTTCCGGGCAGGCATACTTTATCTGGAAGTTTATTTTTTCCAGCGACTCTTACGGCTTTGCAAACGGGTGGCTGATGAAGCTTGGCGCTACCTACTCACCAATTCTCTGGTTTGAGGATGCGAAATACATTCAGCCGATTCTGATTGTTGTCGTTTTGTGGATGAGTATGGGAACCGGCTTCCTTTCCTTTATCGCAGGTTTGCAAAATGTAGACCGAAGCCTTTATGAGGCGGGCTATATGGACGGGATCAAGAACCGTTTCCAGGAACTATGGTATATCACACTCCCATCCATGAAGCCGCAGTTAATGTTCGGCGCGGTTATGACGATCACTTCGTCCTTTGCCATCCATGACCAGTTAGCGGCCTTAGCGGGGTTCCCAAGCGTTGGCTATGCGGCGCACACGGTAGTTTCGCACCTTGTCGATTATGGTACCATCCGATTTGAGATGGGCTATGCCTCGGCAATTGCTACCCTGCTGTTTATGGTTATGATACTCTGCAACAAGCTGGTACAATTCCTGTTACGAAAGGTGGGACAATAAAATGAGTGCAGTTTCCGCAGTATTTAGAAAAAAGAAACGCGCAAAGCCGAACCATTCCGCGGCAGGAAATTTCCTCAATATGCTGCTTCTGGTTGTGATGGGTGCTTTTATGGTAGTTCCGCTTGTACTCTCAATCAGCAACTCACTAAAACCGCTTGAGGAATTATTTGTATTCCCGCCAAGGCTTCTGGTGCGCAACCCTACGGGGAAAAATTACCACGATGTCTTTGTGCTGATGTCCGAGTCCTGGGTACCATTTTCCAGGTACATATTTAATACGGTATTTATTACGCTTACCGGTACGCTGGGGCATCTGATTATTGCAAGTATGTGTGCTTACGCGCTGGCAAAGCACAAGTTTCCGGGAAGGAACCTGATTTTTGGCATTATCGTGACGGCGCTGATGTTCTCCGGGCAGGTAACAGCGATTCCAAACTACCTGATTATGAGTAAAATCGGCTGGCTTGACCATTATGTGGCCATTGTGGTGCCGGCGCTGGCAAAACCGCTCGGTCTTTTCCTTATGAAACAGTTTATGGAACAGATTCCGGATACGCTACTTGAGGCGGCGCGCATCGACGGGGCGAGCGAAGTCCATACATTTTTCCGGATTGCGATGCCGCAGGTAAAGTCGGCCTGGCTGACGCTTATTATCTTCTCGTTCCAGGATCTGTGGAACGCACAGGGCGCGAATTATATTTACAGCGAGGAATTAAAAACCCTGCCTTATGCGCTCTCCCAGATTGCGGCGGGCGGTATTTCAAGAGCCGGGGCGACGGCGGCAGTTACTGTTATTATGATGATTGTCCCGATTGTGATTTTCGTGGTCAGCCAGAGTAATATTATTGAAACGATGGCATCTTCGGGTATCAAGGAATAGGAGGGGAGGCAAAGATGAAAAATTCAAAGAATTTTGCAAAGCTGCTCTGCGTGTTTTTGGCGGCGGTGTGCCTGCTCTTTCCTGCCGTAACGGCAAACGCGGACACGATGCCTTATGATACTTACAGCTATGACTGGTGGGCGGAGGATGTTCTCCAGCCTCATGCCTACCTG
>CAMWUU010000171.1 GCA_947177515.1 uncultured Lachnospiraceae bacterium | reverse complement strand
TACTCACGGGTGTTTCAAGCACTTCCGATATGGAGATCAACATATCAGAATCGGGGACTGACAATCCTTGTTCCCATTTAGAAATTGTTTGTCGCACCACGTTCAGCTTAACAGCAAGTTCTTGTTGCGAAAGTCCTTTTGATTTTCTGATTGCTTTAATATTTTCGTTGAGCATTAGGGATAGCCTCCTTTCTTTGATTGTTACCACTATTATAGTCAGAACTGCCCGTTGCTACAAGCAACGCATTTTAACATTTGAATAAAATAATAAATTTTAGTTATTACAGTTATATATTATAAAGGAATATTTGTGAAATTATGGAATTTTTCGGGGAATCCGTTTTGCAAGCAATTCGTGCTTGGCTGCATTCCGAAATTTTCGCTGGTTCAGGAACCTACAAAACTGTTTGTTGGGGAAACCCGAATAGAAATGCTGATATTGATATCTGCTTTGGGGAAATAGAGCTGTTTTGTTGGGCAATGGGACTGAGTCAGCGGCAAAAAAATACAGTTGCCAATTATAAGGTATGCTCCACAATATGAAAGTCTGTATTTCCTAAACAAACAATAAACTTGTAAAATTAAAAGCAAATTCTATGCACGAAACTTTATCTATTTTTCAGAATGCTTTCATTTTCTTTCCTTGATTTCCCAAGGATTACAGTATATAATCTAACCCAGTTAGCTAATGAGAGGAGGATTAAGATGGCAACAAAAGCCCAGATCAAAATGGTGCTTGAGGAATTTAAAAAGGTACATCCTCCACATCCTGCGGGTATTTTACAGCGTATTGACGAAAGGCAGGAGGGAGTTGGGGCAGTTCTCCATCTGCTTCATGAATCGGATGAAATGGTTACAGCGGGCAGGATCAGTGAGGTATTGGGTATCAGCACGGCAAGGGTAGCAGTTTTGCTAAAGAAGATGGTTTTAAAAGGGCTTATTATAAAAGAGCATGTACAGTCTGACGCGCGCATTACCGTGGTATCACTGACGGAACAAGGCAGGGAAACTATACAGGCGATTGAGGATGAGATCTTTTACCAGATGGGGATTGTGATTGATAAGGTAGGAGAGGAGCGTGTACTCGAATTCATCGCAATCGCGAAGGAAATACAAAACGCTGTCACCTTTAACGAAAATTTCCGGAACTAAAATATGACAACTTTATAATCCATTGCATAAAAGGTTAAAACATCAGCTTTTTTGTGCAAAACAAATAAGAAAGTAGAGGGAGGAAAATAAATGGTAAAATTGTTTAAAAATCTGAGAAGGACGGAAGGAATGCTTGCCACAGTATCCCTAGTCTTTATTGTCCTTCAGGTATGGCTTGATTTGACCATGCCCGAATACATGGCGGAAATCACCCGTCTGGTGCAGACACCGGGCAGTACAATGTCTGAGATCCTTTCTGCAGGTGGGATGATGTTACTCTGTGCGCTGCTAAGCCTTGCCGCATCAGTTGTGACTGCAATCTGCGCAGCTAAAATCGCAGCAGGCTTTGGAGGGACACTGCGGGGGAAACTTTTCGCCAAGGTTGGTTCCTTTTCAATGGAAGAAATCGGGCATTTTTCCACCGCCAGCCTGATCACACGCTCCACCAACGACATAACACAGGTGCAGAACCTGATCGTGATGGGGCTACAAATGTTGATCAAAGCCCCAATTATGGCAGTCTGGGCAATTGGCAAGATTTCCGGGAAAGCAGGCGAGTGGACAATGACCACCGCCATTGCGGTAATCGTATTATTGACTGTAGTCCTGACCTGTATGGTAATCGTAATGCCGAAATTTAAGAAAATGCAGAGGCTTACGGACGACTTAAACCGTGTAACAAGGGAAAACCTTTCCGGCCTGCGTGTTGTGCGGGCGTACAATGCCGAACAGTATCAGGAAGATAAATTTGAGGGAGCGAACGAGGCGCTCACCTCCACCAACCTCTTTGCGCAGCGTGCCATGTCCTTTTTGATGCCAAGTATCCAGTTGATTATGAGCGGGCTTTCCCTTGCGATCTACTGGATTGGCGCAGTGTTGATCAATGCGGCGGACTTAACAGGAAAAATTGATCTTTTTTCTGAGATGATGGTATTTTCGCAGTACGCAATCCAAGTAGTTATGTCCTTTATGATGCTGGTCATGATATTTATGATTATGCCGCGCGCCTCGGTATCCGCGAAACGTATTATGGAGGTGCTTGATACTGCGCCAACCATTCTGGATGGGACGATAAAGGACGGAAAGAGTGGAAGGATTGGGGAGGTGGAATTTCGCAATGTTTCGTTCCGTTATCCAGATGCTGACGGAAATGTCCTTCAAAATATCAGTTTTACCGCAAAGAAAGGGGAAACTGTGGCACTAATTGGCTCCACGGGCTGCGGCAAGAGTACTGTGATCAACCTGATCCCGCGGTTTTATGATGCGAGCGAGGGGCAGGTTTTGGTGGATGGTGTTGATGTGCGCGAGTACACACAGAAATCCCTGCGCGCAAAAATAGGTTATGTATCGCAAAAAGCCACGCTTTTTACCGGAACTATCCGCTCCAATGTAGCATATGGCGACAATGGACGGGCTGCGGCATCGAAAGAGGAGGTAAAGGAGGCCATAGCAACCGCGCAGGCGACGGAATTTGTAGAACAGCTTGACGGAACTTATGATGGCTATGTAGCGCAGGGTGGCGCGAACCTTTCCGGCGGGCAGAAACAAAGAATTTCCATTGCCCGTGCCGTAGCGAGGAAGCCGGAGATCTTTATTTTTGATGATTCCTTTTCTGCGCTTGATTATAAAACAGATCGGATATTGCGCAAAACCCTTGATGAAAAATGTGGGGATGCGACCCGCATTATCGTGGCACAGCGGATCGGAACCATCCGCGACGCGGATAAGATTATTGTTTTAGAGGAAGGGAAAATTGCCGGAATGGGAAGGCATAAGGAATTGATGCAGAATTGTGAAGTTTATCAGCAGATTGCGCTTTCACAGCTTTCAAAGGAGGAGTTGGCATAATGGAAAAGAGAGAATATAGACCTGCCCCAAGACATGGTGGTATGCCGGGCGGACCTCGCGGCGGCGGGGAGAAAGCAAAAGATCTTGTCGGTATATGGAAAAAATTATTTGGTTATTGCAGGAAATATTTAGTGATTTTTGTAATTGCGATTTTATGTTCCTCCATGGGTACCGTACTTACGCTGATCGGGCCGGATAAACTCTCCGAGCTGACGGATACCATTACGGAGGGAATCGCGCCTCCATCCACTTCCATTGATATGGATAAGGTGGTTCATATCGGTTTGACACTGGTTGCATTTTATGTGATGAGCTATCTTTTGTCCGCCGTACAAGGATGGATTATGTCCACGGTGACGCAGCGGGTTTCTAAGGCGATGCGTTCCGATATTTCGAGAAAGATCAATCGTCTGCCGATGTGGTTTTACAACCGCACAACGACCGGGGATGTGCTCTCGCGTGTGACAAACGATGTGGATACCATTGGGCAGTCCCTAAACCACAGCATCGGAAATATGGTTTCTGCCGTGATTTTATTTGTTGGAAGCCTGGTGATGATGTTAAAGACAAATGGCTGGATGACCCTGACTGCGGCTGTTGCAAGTCTTCTCGGTTTTGTGCTGATGTTTTCCATTATGGGTAAGAGCCAGAAATATTTCACACGCCAGCAAAAACATCTCGGTGAGATCAATGGCCATATCGAGGAAATTTATTCCGGGCATACAGTAGTAAAGGCTTATAACGGGGAGGAGGAAGCGCAGAAAGTTTTTGACCAGATGAATAAGAATCTTTGTGAGAGTGGTTTTAAGGCGCAGTGCCTGTCGGGGCTTATGATGCCAATCATGGGATTTATTGGGAATCTTGGTTATGTTGCGGTCTGTGTTGTGGGTGGTGCGATGGCACTGGACGGAAAAATCAGCTTCGGCGTAATCGTGGCATTTATGATGTATGTCCGCTATTTCACGCAGCCCCTGTCGCAAATCGCGCAGGGTGTGCAATCGCTTCAGTCCGCGGGGGCTGCGGGGGAGCGTGTATTTGAATTTCTGGAAGCGGAGGAGATGGAGGAAGAAACCGACAAGATCCATGCGCTTGATGGGGTGAAGGGCAATGTGGAATTTGAGCATGTCCGCTTTGGATACGAGGATTCGGATGCGACCATTATCCATGATTTTTCCGCGAAGGCGGGTGCGGGACAGAAAATTGCCATCGTAGGACCTACGGGTGCAGGAAAGACAACGCTGGTCAATCTTCTGATGCGTTTTCATGAAATCCAAAATGGAGAAATCCGGATTGATGGGACACCGATAAACCGGATGACGCGCGCGGCGGTGCATTCCCTGTTCTGCATGGTATTGCAGGATACTTGGCTGTTTGAGGGAAGCGTTCGGGAAAATCTTGTATACAACAATGAAAAGGTCAGTGAAGAAAATATGAAGGAGGCGTGCCGGGCGGTGGGACTGGACCATTTTATCCGCACATTACCGCAGGGGTATGATACGGTGCTAAATGACCAGGTAAATCTTTCGCAGGGACAGAAGCAGCAGCTTACGATTGCACGCGCCATGATTGCCAACAAGCCGATGCTGATTTTGGATGAGGCGACTTCCTCCGTGGATACCCGCACAGAACAGCAGATCCAGACAGCAATGGATCGGTTGATGGAGAACCGCACGTCCTTCGTGATCGCGCATCGACTGTCCACAATTAAGAATGCGGATCTAATCCTGGTTTTGAAAGATGGGGATATTATCGAGAGCGGCACGCATGAAACGCTGCTTAACCGTGGCGGGTTTTATGCGGAGCTTTATAACAGCCAGTTTGAGGCCGCCGTGTAAAAGCGGCAGAATGTCACGAAGTTATTTGTTGTGTCCCCCTTTTATATTAGGTGTGATGGCGGGCTTTGCCCATCTTGCAGGTTGTTTGTGCTAAAAGTGGGCGCGCCCGGCATAACCGGAAGAGTGAGAAAGAAGATTGGTTTGCATGGGAGCGGATGGGTTTTCTGTGCGGAAAGGAAGGATAAGATGAAGTGCAGGTATATTGCGATCGAAAGGGAATATGGCAGTGGTGGGACGGGGATTGCAAGGGCGTTAGCTGTTCGGATGGGAATTCCATGCTATGGGCGGGAGATTTTAGAGGAAGTATCGCGGGGGCAGAATATTTCCGTGGAGCAGATTGAGCGCTATGAAGAAACGGTAACAAATAGTTTCCTGTATTCGGTTTATATGCTGGCGCAGACTGCTGCGGGCAAGGGGGATATGCTAACGGCAGACGGGCATATCTATGTGAAGGAACAGGCGGTGATCCGGCAGCTTGCCGCAAATGGTTCTGCGATATTTTTAGGGCATTGTGCAGCGGAGGCGCTAAAGGATCATAAGGGTGTGGTAAGAGTCTTTATCCGCTGTTGTGACGAGGAAGAAAGAAGACGGCGTATTGTGGAAGAATATGGAATCCCGGAAGGAAAAGCGGAGGCAGTACGGCGGAAATTTGACAAGAAGCGGGCGAATTATTATTATGCGAACACCGTGAAGAAATGGGATGATATGAAGAATTATGATCTGGTATTGGATTCCGGGAAGCTGGGGGAAGATATCTGTGTAAAGATACTTTGTACGCTGCTTCCTTAAATCTGTTTGTGGACAAATAAAAGATATCGTGTTAAATTAACTATTAATATGTAAGCAGGGAGATTAAAAGATTGTTGTAATACCCTGCGTATCCTGCAAATAATCTTGGATAGGGGTACCGGATGCAGAAGATTATGATTATTGAGGATGAACCTTCTGTGCAGGAGGAACTTTCCTCCCTGTTACAAAGTGAGGGGTTTCAGACTTTTGTTGCAGTGGATTTTAAAAATATCAGGGAACAGGTAAGGGAAGCCACACCCGATCTGATCTTGCTGGATATGGGGCTTCCGGGGCGTGACGGGTTGACTTTGTGTGCTGAACTTCGCCGTGAGGTGGATATCCCGATAATTTTTGTGACCGGGCGGGATGGTGTGGGGGATGAACTTTCCGCTCTTAGTCTTGGTGGGGACGATTACATTACCAAACCCTACCATATCCCGCTTTTGCTGGCGCATATCAGGGCGGTGCTGCGGCGGGATAGCAGGGCGGGGAAGGAGATAGATACCATGAAAGCTGCCGGGCTTGAACTAAATCTTTTTAAAGGGACAGTGAAAGCCTGCGGAAATACGGCGGAGCTAACACGCAATGAACTCCAGATCCTAGTATGCTTAATGAGCCATGCGGGGGAGATTGTCCCGCGCATGGATCTGATCGAGGCACTGTGGGAGAAGCAGATTTATATTGATGATAATACGTTAAGTGTCAATATGACAAGGCTTAGGGGAAAGTTAGCAGAGCTTGGGATGTCCGGTTGCATCAAGACGCGGCGGGGGATGGGTTACCAGCTTTGATTCTTGACAAGTCGTTATCCTTATGATAAAATAGCGCTAATTATAAGGAAAGGGGTACAGCGATGATTCAGAGGTAATTCAAATTTGTTAGATAGTGGATCAACATATCCGTGGGTGTATTTTGCGCGCAGGATTTGTTATGCTACCTGAATTTGGATTGCTTGCTGTCTGGGGACAGTATATCATTTGCTGCACAGTTTTTATATTGGTATTTTTTAGGATATCTTTGTATGTGCAATGGATGGTTCCATTTTCGATATGCTGGATTCGCTATCGGAAACGGGACTATTTTTATTATGGAGGTATTCTATGTTGGAATTAAAAAATATAACGCTCAGTTTAAAAAAGGATAACAGATGTATTACGGATGGTTTTTCTTTTACCTTAAACCGCGGGGAGAAAGCGGTGATTATTGGGGAGGAAGGAAACGGGAAATCTACGCTTTTAAAATTTATTTACCAAAAAAACATGGTTGAAGAATATTGCAGTGCTTTTGGTGAGGTAATTGCAAAGGGGAAGATGGCCTATCTGCCCCAGATGATGGATGGGGGGCAAAACGATGTAACACTTTTCGAATACTTTGAAGATTCAGAGTATTATATGCACACGGATATTTTGAAAAAACTTGGGTTGTCCGTAGAATTCATCCTGTCAGGGCAGAAGCTTGGCACGCTTTCCGGCGGCGAGAAGGTGAAGGTACAGCTTGCAAAACTTTTGATGGGGGAGCCGGATATTTTGCTGCTTGATGAGCCAACAAATGATCTGGATCTTTGCACATTGCAGTGGCTTGAAGTTTTTATTGCGGAAAGCAGGCTGCCCATCCTTTATATTTCCCATGATGAAACCCTGATTGAAAATACTGCGAATGTGATTGTGCATATGGAGCAGATTATCCGCAAAACAAAATGCCGTATTATGGTTTCACGCTGTCCTTACCGGGAATATCTGTCGCGCCGGAAGAGTTCTTTTGCACATCAGGAGCAGGTGGCAAAAAAGCAGCGGGAGGATTATGACAAGCAGATGGAAAAGTGGCGGAGGATCTACAAC
>CAMWUU010000170.1 GCA_947177515.1 uncultured Lachnospiraceae bacterium | reverse complement strand
CCAAGAAGCCAAAAAAGACCCCAACGCCAACTCCAACGAGTGAAAAGCCGGATAAGGGAGAAAATCCGGATGTGGGCGACGGGGAAGATGGCGGGGAAGCAGATGGGGATTCTTCAGAGGATGCTGGCAACCAGGATAACGGGGAAACCAGCCCAACCCCAACCAAGAAGCCAAAAAAGACCCCAACGCCAACTCCAACGAGTGAAAAGCCGGATAAAGAAGAAAATCCGGACGGGGAAGATGGAAAAGATAATGGGGACAAGGAAGCAGAGGGGGATCCTTCTACGGATCTTGAAAATCCGGGCGACGAAGAAGCTACGCCGACAAAAAAGCCGGATAAAACCCCGACCCCGGCTCCAACCAAAAAACCGTCCCAAAACCCGGCTTGGGCAGTCCCGACACAGAGCGACGACGCACGCTACCAGTATTTGCTTGGCATTGATGCAAAGGTGATAAGCATCGACGATCCACCAGCCGGTTACCGGAATGCAACGGAGGCGGCAAAAAACATGAAAACCATCACCATCCCGATCTGGAAGATGACTGCGTCGGGTGGGCGTTATACGTCCTCGGCCAAACTGACGGTTAACAAGAAACTGGCACGCAATGTACAGGAGATATTTAAGGAGATTTATGCGCTTGATATTAAATTCCCGATCAAAGTGGTCAAGGGATTTATGTACCGGAAGGTTGGCGGCGTGGCTTTGAGCAAGTCAAGGATTATGTCCATCCACTCATTTGGGGCGGCGATCGACATCAATCCGGGGGACTATGACAATGATTATTTCCTTGGTAAGGGCAACGACCTGCGTGATAAGTCCAACCCATACTGCATTCCGGACGAAGTCATTGCGATTTTTGAGAAATATGGATGGTTCTGGGGCGGCAATTTCGAGATCTGCGCGGATACTATGCATTTTCAGTATTTTGAGCTGGGGATGCTGACTTACCAGGGCAATTCCCCATTCCGCAACCTGAAGGTTACGAGCAGTTACATGACAGGTTCGGATGTGCGAAACCTCCAGCAGCGCCTGCGCGAACTTGGTTTCTCCGTTTCCGTGGACGGCGTTTATGGCAACAAGACGGCGGATGCGATCCGGCGTTATCAGAAGAGCCGCGGGCTGAATGAAACCGGGGAGATGGATTATAAAACTTGGGAAACCATTATCAATGAAACACATTATATGGCTTATGTATTTTGACAAGGGGAAGGACAATGGAACGCAGGGACAAAATTAATTATTACTTGGACATAGCGGAAACGGTATCAAAGCGCAGTACCTGCCTGCGGCGCATCTATGGGGCGGTTATCGTCAAGAATGATGAGATCATTTCTACAGGATATGTTGGCGCACCGCGCGGAAGGAAGAACTGTTCGGATTTAAATTACTGCCTGCGCGAGAAAATGGCGATTCCGCGGGGGGAGCGTTACGAACTCTGCCGCAGTGTCCATGCGGAAGCGAACGCGATTATCAGTGCCTCACGTGAGAAAATGCTGGGCGCGACATTGTACCTGGTCGGTTTTGAAATGCCGGGATATGAGTATGTTGTAAATAGCAATAGCTGTGCTATGTGCAAGCGCATGATTATTAATGCGGGCATTGAGCGTGTGGTAATTAGGGATACAGCGCAGGATTACCGCGTGATTTTGGTGCAGGACTGGGTGGAGAATGACGAATCCCTAGAAGGTACAATTGGGTATTAAATCTTTTTTAGGGATTGGGGGATATGTGGGCGAATCGGCAGCCTGGTTGCCGATTCGCATTTTTTGCGCGAAATAAAGCATAATCTAAGCGGTTAGGCAATTGACTTTTTTCCATCCACGCAATATAATATTAGTATAGGCTGCACCGCGGGGTGCGGTGCGCCGTAATAATAGGAAAGGTGAAGGTATAAAAATGAACAACATTCCAAAAGTGAAAATCGGTATTGTGGCGGTCAGCCGTGACTGCTTCCCGGAATCTCTCTCGGTCAACCGCAGAAAGGCGCTTGTTAAGGCATACACGGACAAGTACGGTGCGGATGATATTTATGAATGCCCGGTCTGCATTGTGGAGAGCGAGATACATATGGTACAGGCGCTTGAAGATATCAAAAAGGCAGGCTGCAATGCACTTTGTGTATATCTTGGCAATTTTGGGCCGGAGATTTCCGAAACCCTGCTCGCAAAGCATTTTGATGGTCCTGCAATGTATATCGCGGCAGCAGAAGAATCCCAGGCTGATCTTTCTGACGGGCGCGGCGACGCGTACTGCGGTATGCTCAATGCCAGCTATAACTTAAAACTGCGCAATGTTAAGGCATATATCCCGGAATATCCAGTTGGCACAGCGCAAGAGTGTGCAGATATGATTAAGGAATTCGTCCCGATTGCGCGCGGGATTGTTGGATTATCCGATTTAAAGATTATCAGCTTCGGACCAAGGCCGCTTAATTTCCTTGCCTGCAACGCACCGATCAAACAACTTTACAACCTTGGCGTTGAGATCGAGGAGAACTCCGAGCTTGATTTGTTTGAGGCATTTAACAAACATGAGGGCGATGAGCGTATCCCGGCGAAGGTAAAGGAGATGGAAGAAGAACTTGGCGCAGGCAATATGAAACCGGAGGTTCTCCCGAAGCTTGCGCAGTATGAGTTAACCCTGCTTGACTGGATTGAGGCACACCGCGGCTATCGCAAATATGTTGCAATCGCAGGTAAGTGCTGGCCAGCCTTCCAGACACAGTTCGGCTTTGTTCCTTGTTATGTTAACAGCCGTTTGACCGGCATGGGCATCCCGGTATCCTGTGAGGTTGATATCTACGGCTGCTTAAGCGAGTATATTGGTACCTGCGTAAGTGAGGATGCGGTTACCCTGCTGGATATCAATAATTCTGTTCCGGCTGATATGTACAAAGAATCAATCGAGGGCAAGTTCCCTTACACACACAAGGATACATTTATGGGCTTCCATTGTGGTAATACCTGTTCAAGAAAACTTGCAGCCTGCAGCATGAAGTACCAGAAGATTATGGCTAGAAGTCTCCCAGTGGAGGTGACCAACGGCACACTCGAGGGTGATATCGCTCCGGGCAATATCACATTCTACCGTTTGCAGAGTACGGCGGACTGCAAGCTGCGCGGCTATATCGCACAGGGTGAGGTGCTTCCGGTAGCAACAAAATCCTTCGGTTCGATTGGTGTGTTTGCTATTCCGGAGATGGGTCGTTTCTACCGCCATGTACTGATTGAGAAGAATTATCCGCACCATGGCGCGGTAGCGTTCGGACATTTTGGCAAGGCAATTTATGAGATTTACAAATATATTGGTGTTGAAGTGGATGAGATCGGTTATAACCAGCCAGCATCTGCAAAATACCCAACGGAGAATCCGTTCGCATAAAGCGGGAAAAAGTGGCGTATTGATATAAGAAAGGACAGTGGAAAGCGGTGAAAACCGTTTCCCACTGTCCTTTTGCCATAGTTGAATATTTAGTTTCAGTTAAATGTATAAATAGACTAAAGCAAGGCTGTATAGTCAAAATAGAGGAAGAAAAGGTGAAGTGAAATGCACCATCTCTCGAATGAGTTTTTCTTTACAACTAAAATATATTGCTATATAATAAGTTTAAAGAAATAAATGGAATAAATATTAAATTATATCAAATGCTAAGGATAAAAATGAATTGTTTGAAAAAATGCCGTTTTGTTGACATACCCATGCCAATGTGGTATGTTTGCGGTTAGGTATAATCTTTTATGAAAGCGGGCGGAAACATGCATGAGAGATGAGATCAGGGAAAAGTACAGCAAATGGCTGGGGACTCCCGGGGACAGGAGCAAAGTTGGCGAAATGACGGAAAAGGAGCTTTTGCTTGGGAGGACATTGAAACGGATGCGCGAGCACCGGCAGATTCCACTAGAAGATTTGTCAAAAGGAATTTGCGCCCCCAGTGATATGATGGCAATGGAGAATGGAATTAAAGCAAGCCTTCTTATGACCGGTGCATATCTGACCCGTATGGGAAAATCCGTAAATAAATTCGAATTCTATTCCACAAATCTTGAGTATGAACAGCAGTGTAAACGGGATAAAATTGTTGAATTATGGAAAACGCAAAATTTGGAGGAAGCCGGGAAGCGCCTTGCGGAGTATGATCGGCATTTCCGCTCAAAATTCAGTGAGAGCTGGAGCAACTGGCAAAAACGCTGTATTGCGCTGCGAGGGGATAGGCTGCCAGAAAAATATCAGGAAGTATGGAAAGAATTAGATGAACAAAGACTGTATTTTACACAGGAAGAAATGAATTATCTATGGGAGCTGGCAAAGTATTATGAGCGGAGGAAAGATGTGGTACATGTGCGGGAAACTTATAGTTTGATGTACCGCAATACAATGGCAACGGGAATATTCCTGCCGCAGAGCGGCAGGGGGATGGATGAGGAACGCAAACTGGAAATTTTGCCCGAGCTGTGTTGGAGCTTCGGGCATTTTGAGCATATGCAGGGCAGACATGCGGAGGCTTTGCAGATCTTAGATACGGCGATTGCACTGCTAAGAGGCAGTATGAGAATGACAATGCTGAAAGAATTGTTTGAGGAGCGCGTGGGGATTTTAAGGGGATTATGGGAAAATAAACAGGATTTGGAAGCGTATGGACGGATGGGAAAGGATATGGAGTACCTGATTGCGCTTGACCTGATAGGGGATGAAACGACAAAGGCTCTTAAGAGATTACACTGGTTAAAGGAGGAGGCAAAGTGGGAGAATACAATATTGGACAATTTATTTACCGTTCTCGAAAGGCGGTTGGGCTGACGCAGGAACAGCTTTGCCATAATGAGGATGGCGTAATGTGTTTTTCGGTAGAAACCCTTTCACGCATTGAGCGGGGAAAGCAGCGACCCAATTATCGGACAATGCGGGAGATTATGCGCAGGCTCGGGAAGGAGAATTGTTTTTGTACGCCTTATTTAAAGACAGCGGACTATCGTGTGCTGGAAATGAAGAGGGAGTTAAAAAGGGCAATTACATTAAATGATTACTGGCGGGCAGAGGAACTGTTGGAACAAATAGAAGATGGGTTATCATTAGACTATATGACAAACAGGCAATACTTGATTCGAACCCATGCATTAATTGACCAAAGACTAGGGCGTATTACCGTGGAGGAAGAGTTGGAACTGATGGAAATAGCATTGCAAATGACAGTCCATTCCTACGGGACAAGAGCATTTTCCTATGAGATCCTGTTGCCAGAGGAAGTTGTAATGGTTTGTAATATTGCTTGTTGTTATGGAAGATTGGGAAATCCGCAAAAGGCACTGGAACTTTTACAGTCCGTCGATAATATGTTGAATAATGAAACATTACAGATTAATAGTTATCCGAGTGGAATCCGTGAAATGGTGAGCAGAAATCATATCTTATGGATTGGCGAACAGGGAAGATATGGTGAGGCGATCTTAGAATGTAATCGGGCAATATCAGATTGTGTGAAGCGGGGAACATTGAATACATTGCCAAGCCTTTACTACGCAAGAGCGTACAATATGCAGAGATTCAGGGAAATATATCCTGACTGTCTGTCCGATGTAACGAATAAAATCAAACTGGACTACATAAGATGTGCGCTGCTTGCGGAGCTGACTTTGGATCAGAAAGGGCAGGGAAAAGCCCTTTCAAGGCTTGTGGAGTGCAACTCCCTAGAGTCGGTGGAATAGCAGGCTCCTGTCTGTTTTTGGATTAAATAAAATCGTTACATTCCCAGTCGTCAGCAAGCATTACTCCACCGGACTGCAAGCCCTGTGCGTACTGGCCGGCGTTGTCTGTTGCAGATTCCTTTACACTGCCAGAGTAAAGAGTACCGAGCAGGAGGAATGCCCCCACAAGTAGAAGTGCAAAAACAGATCTGGAATTTTCGCTAAGATGTCGCATAAATATGCTCCTTTCATGTTTATTTTACGACAAGTATAACAGAATTTTGGCAGATTACCATAGCATTATTACGAAAATACACTTCATTTAGCTGATTTTTTTGGAATTTTCTGGGGATGACAGAAATAATGTCTGTTGGTGTTGTAGAAAAAGGAATGATAGAAGGCAAAGATAATATTGTTAAAGTAAAAATACAGCACCCCACAGGATAAGAAAAACAGAAAGGGAAAACTGTAATCATCTAATATAAATAGGAAGGGAAAGCGTTAAAGGCAGGACTTTTGGTTGGAATCCCCCAAAACCAGGGGATTCTTTTTTATGTTCCATTTTGTGATATTATGTGGTAAAATGGCGATAATATCGCAATAGCATAAGGGAGGAAATAAGGCAGTACATATGGGTGAGGAGATAATGATTTTTGGACATGGTCTGATAAAAAACAGGATTTAGTATGGCACTAAATGCCGGGATGGAGGGAAAGATGACGGGAAAAAGTATGAAGGGAAACGGTGGGATGGCAGAAGTAGAAACTATTAGTAGGGGGACGGAAGAAAAGAGGATTGTAGGAGAGGAAAGTGTAAAAGAGGGGACAACAAAGAAGGGAATTGTAAGAAAGAACGCAGCAGATAAGGGAAGTGTAAAAGGGGAAACAGCAAAGAAAGGAACTGTAAGAAAGAACGCAGCAGATAAGGGAAGTGTAAAAGAGGAAACAACAAAAAAGAAAACTATAAGAAAGAAGACAGCAGGGAAGGCAATAACCAGGAAGAAGAAGTCTGCGGGCAGAACCGGAACAAAAAGAAAACCGACGGGCGGGGTTGCTATCAAACATGTTGCAGCAAAGAAAAAACTTGCCCAGTTGGTTATTGAGCGATTAAAGCAGGAATACCCAGAAGCAGGCTGTACACTCGACTACAATGAGGCGTGGAAATTGTTGGTGAGCGTGCGGCTTGCCGCGCAATGTACGGATGCGCGCGTCAATGTGGTGGTTGTAGGGCTATATGAAAAATTTCCGGATGTGGCTGCTCTTGCGGCGGCTCCGGTGGAGGAAATTGAGGAGATTGTAAGGCCGTGTGGACTCGGACGCAGCAAGGCCAGGGATATCAGCGCCTGCATGAAGGTGCTTCTGGAAAAATATGAGGGACATGTGCCGGAGGATTTTGATGCCCTCCTGGCACTGCCAGGTGTCGGACGTAAGAGCGCAAACCTGATTATGGGGGATGTGTTTGGGAAGGCGGCGATTGTAACGGACACACACTGTATCCGGCTGGTTAACCGCATGGGACTTGTGGATGGAATAAAGGAGCCAAAGAAGGTTGAGATGGCACTTTGGGAAATAATTCCGGCAGAAGAGGGCAGCGATTTTTGTCATCGCGTAGTGGAGCACGGCAGGGCTGTATGTACGGCGAGAACAAATCCCTATTGTGACAAATGTTGTTTGAATGATATTTGTGCAAAGCGCATATAATATAAAGCCGGACATTGGATAGAAATATATGTACTGGACAAGCTGGACTATGTAAATAATAGGGAATATAAGTAAATAT
>CAMWUU010000169.1 GCA_947177515.1 uncultured Lachnospiraceae bacterium | reverse complement strand
CCCGACATTGGAGTTCTCCCCCTTGCGGATTACATCCTCGCCCTTCGGGTTTAAGCGCCTTACCGCCTGCTCACCATTCGAGTCAAAGTTCGACGCGTACACAAAACCGTCCGCATCTATGTCAATCCCCGTAAACTCAGTTGGGATAAAGAGCTGCTGCCTGCTTCTTTGCTCCTTCGTAGAAAGCTTTCTCCAAAGTTTCTCCCACGGTGTGATATTTACCTTAACCGTTCCAAAGAACCCTGTGAAATCCCCCTCGCCCTCAAAAACCATAATACCCTGGAACATACGCCTTGCAATACAGTAAACACGGTCCGCATAGTCCACCGTAACTTTTAGCGGCGTAAAAACAAAATCCTCTTCCAAAACATCGGATTTCGGGTTGTCGATAATCTTGACAAACGAGAGATCATCCGCCTCAAGCACCACGATCCTGCGGTTCTCGGAATCCGCGATATAAAGCTGCCCGTTTTCCGATACACACACACCATAAGGTGATTTGAATGTATCGGTCTGCCCGTCGTGCTCAAAAGAATCAATAACACGCAGCAGCTTTGTTAGGGAATTGTCCACCACCACAATACGGTTGTTCCCGGTATCCGCAATATAAACTTCCCCGCCCGGCGATACACAAAGATCCTGCGGGTTTAAAAATCCCCCAACTCCAAGGGTTGTACCGGAAACACTGTTTTCCGGGATATATGGGGCAGGTGTAAACACGATATTCTCCCAATAATCGTAATTGTAAGAATCATAAGGCACGATCGTTTCAGCCTTTGCCATCGCAGGCTCTGTGAACAGAAATACGGAGAGGGCTGTGATGACTATTTTTTTCCATAATTTTACTTTTTTCATCTTTTCCCCTCCTCTTTAATCCTTCATACCCGATGTGGTCATGGTTTCAATGACATTGCTCTGGCAGACTAAGAAGAAGATAATCGGGATCGCCGCGATAATAAAGGATACCGCAGCCGCAGCGCCGGCTCTTGCCGTGCCGCCCGCTGTAATCTGCTGCAATGCGTACTGCAGCGGCTTTAACTGTTCGCTCCTAAGGAACTGGTTCCCGGTCTGCGACCACATCTGCTGGAACTGGAAAATCGCAAGTGTCAGCCATGCAGGTTTTACGTTCGGCATAACCATTGTCCAGAAAGTGCGGATTTCGGAAGCGCCGTCAAGTCTTGCCGACTCAAGGAGCGAGTTCGGGATTTGTTCCATAAACTGTTTCATCAGGTAAAGACCCATGCCGTACTGCCATGCCGGCAAAATTAATGCCAGGTAAGTATTATTCATCCCAAGCCAAGTAATAATCATATAGTTCGGGATCTGCGTTACATTGTAAGAGAACATCATCGAGAGCACAACCAGGCCAAAGATAATCTTCTTGCCCGGGAAATTGTGCTTTGCAAGCGGGTACGCCGCAAAGGATGCTACGATGACATGCCCGACCGTACCGGAAACCGTGATAATCAGGGTGTTTAATATGTATCTGGAAAACGGCACCCAGGAATCGTTCATCAAAACAAACAGGTCGGTAAAGTTTTCCGTCGTCGGATTTTTCACGAAAATACGCGGCGGGTATTGAAAAATTTCGTCAAGCGGTTTTAGGGCATTGTTGATAATCATAACAAGCGGCAGCGCCATAAACACACCGCAGATAAACATCAGGACGAAGAGCAATCCATTACCGGCTTTGGAACGGTTGAGCTGCTTCTGCTTTTTATAATTTACTTTTTTCGGTTTCTTATATCCAGCTTTGTCTGCCAATTACTCTCCCACCCTTCCTAATACTTTCTGTACGAACTTGTTCGTCCCAACCATCAGAAGGAACAAAACGGTTGCAATGGCCGAAGCGTAACCCATTTCGTAACGCGTTGAACTGTAGTCAAGAAGATGGGTTACAACGGTTGCCCCGGCGTAATTGACGGACGGATTCCCGGCAAGCTGTATGGAAATATCCGCCACGGCAAAAGACTGCGTAATCTGCATAACTGCGCCGAACATTAACTGCGGCTTCATAGACGGCAGGGTAACATACCATAATTCCTGCCAGCGGTTCTTTACGCCGTCCATCGCTGCCGCCTCATAAAGCGATTTGTCCACAGTCTGCAAACCAGCGATAAAGGAGAGGAAGCCCGTTCCAAGTGACAGCCACAACTGCACGACAATCAGCACCGGAAGCACATATTTTTCCGTCTGCATCCACAAAATCGGCTCATCAAGGAAGCCCATCTTAATCAGGATACCGTTTAACCATCCGGTTTTGCCCGGGTTTAAGATTATGTTCCAGACCAGATACGCCTGCCCACAGATGGATGGGGCATAAAAGATCAGGGTGAGGAACGCGCGCATCTTTCCGCGGAACTCATTGATAATCCACGCGAAAAGCACACAGAGGATATAGCTGACCGGTCCTGTGATTACCGCAAAGAGCAGCGTGTTTTTCAGGGCGATCATAAAAATATCGTCGTCCAAAAAAAGCTTAACGTAGTTCGCCCAGCCCACAAAATCCGGGGTTTCCAGCATGTTAAAGTACGTGAAACTTAATCCGATGGATACCAGTACCGGTGCAATGGTAAAAAATGTAAATAGAATCAGGTACGGTGCCAGCATCAGGTAGGAGGTCCTGCTTTTCTTTATGCGGTTTAAGAGCTTTCCCTCTTGTTTCGCCTTTTCCATATTCGCATCAACCGCCGCTGTATTTGCTTTGTTTTTACCCATTTTTTTAACCTCCTCCTTTCTACTTTTCTTCGTAAAGCGGCAGGTTAAATTCCTTGCGCTTATAATCAATCTCGGAATTAATCAGGAGAACCTTATCCATCAGTTCCTCCCTAGGCGATACCGAGTCAGTTTTTGTTGTTACACGGTAAAATGCATTATTGACATTGCGCCAAGAGAAATATCCGCCTGGAACCTGCGGGATTCCCCTTACCTGCGAAAACTGGCTCATCAGGGCTTCCCTCTCTGTATTCGGCCACGGAAGCGCTTCAAATGCCTCTAAGTTTGCTGTGGCGATACGTGCTGCGGAACCCATCAGGGATTCCATCTCACGGCCATAGTCAATCTGCGTCTGCGCTGAAGTCCACCATTTTAAGAATTCCCAGGAAGCGGCGGTATCCGCGTTGTCCTCCATCATAATGCAGGCTGCCCCAGTACTTCCAACCGTATTATCAATCGTACCGTCCTCCCTCAAAACGCCCGGAACCGGAGCCATACCCCAGAGTCCCTTAATATCCGGCGCGGATACCTGGAGATTGTTGTACAGTGTATAGTCCGAAATAATGATCGGGCACTCGCCAAGACGGAACCGCTCATCAACCACAGTCGCCTGGTCAAGCTTGTAATCCGTGTAGAATTCGCAGTATTCCTTGAACGCGTTGATTGCCGCATCCGAATCAAGCGCGGAGCGGGACGCATCCTCATTGTAATAGCTGCCGCCATTCTGATAAAGGATCATCGCAAAAATATTTTCACCCGGCAGCATACCGATCTCCATCTGGTTTTTACTTAGGACTGTCATAACCACCTTGACTTCATCCCATGTCTTTGGCACTTCAAGATTCAGTTCCTTTAAAATATCCTTGCGGTAGAACATCATCGGGAAAGTCTGCGTTTCCGGCAGTCCATAGGTTGCGCCGTTAAACTGGAATGCTTCCATCGCACTCGGGTTAAAGCGGGAGATCACCTCGGAAAGATCATCAAACTGGCTTAAGTCCGCTACCGCATTCCTCAAACCATAATTCATCGGCAAATCATTCCCAACCTGTATTGCGACATCCGGTCCCTGCCCGGCAAGCGTCGCCTGCAAAAGTGTACCCATATCGACAATCATCACATTGACGCTGACTCCGGTCTGATTTGTAAATGTCTTATCGACCAGCGACTTAATAACATTTGCCTGATCGCGGCCAGAACCAACCCAAAGCGTAATCGAGCGTGTATTTCCCTCTGTTACATTGCCAATCTGGTTATAATCAATCACAAAGGAATAATAAAGTCTGGTAAGCTCATAGAAAATCCTTGACCAGAACCCGTTGTTTTTTGCCTTTGCCTGCGTGCCCGGCGCGGTAATATAGATCGTGTCAAGCTGCAGCGGCTGTTCGAGCGCGGAAGTTACCCAGGTTCCAAGGGCACGGACATTGACTTTGTAAGAAGAAATTACCTTTACAAAACGTTCCGGATCCTTTACAAGTTCCTCAAGCTGGTCACTCATTGTAATCAACGCCGTTTCCTTATCACTCGAACGCCCGGTCACGGCGCGCAGTTCTTCAATCACCTGCAGCAGTTCTTCCATCACTGCCTGCATCTCACCCTTTACTTCCGGCAGGGATGCCTCGATCTGGTAGTCGCGGTAAGAGTCCGGCGTAACGCCCGTGATACGGATAATTTTGCGGTAAGTCGCGTTTAACTGGGTCACACAGTCCTGGACACGGCTGATAATGCTGGAAAACTCGCCAAGCACCGTCTGCATGCGCAACGTATGGTGTCCTGCCTCAAGGTAAATCTTGTATGCCTCACCATTCTCATCCTTTAGCGTATCCATCCGCCAGGTCTGTTCGTATGTAAAACCATAGTCATTTAGTTCTTCAAAAGGCACTTCCCCGTCAATCATAATCTTTCTAGAAACATAGAGTCCCTTGACGAAATTCTGCCTTGCATGGAAAGAAATATTGTAATATCCGCTTTCTTTTACATCAAATTCCCATTCAATCCACTGGTTGACAAGCCGCCAGGAATTGCCGCCGATCGTATTGTTTAACAGTGCCTTTGCACTCGCCGGGTAAACGCCCGGGGAGGACTGATCCTGAGTCGGGTAAAGCATCTGGGAGGAGGATTTTGTCGCATTCTCCGCCTCAATACGGATCGTTTCTGCCGCCGCGTCCCTCGCGCCCGCCGCATCCCACTCGGCCTTTTTCTCGGCATATGAGGCAACCTTGCCCTTATTTGAAAGCGTCAGACGGCGCAAAACCATCGGTTCACGCCTTGATACCATGGTGATGGTGTGCTTTCCGGCTGTTAAATAAACGGAAAGACGGTCGGTAATATAACCGTCCGCATCGTAGAGATAACTGTTTTCCATCCACTCCGGTGCCTCGGTCATGGATGGCTTTAAGTCGTTGCCCTGATTATCTTTAGCCCAGTCTTTTACCAGGATGCCATCCTCGTTAACCAATGTGTTTTCCACCGTGTTTTTCCACACGCGCTGGAACTCCACTAGCGCAAGCTGGCTGTACGGAAGTTTTCCATCCACAAAAAATGCCCTCTGGATATCCGCAGAATTGCCGGAAACCGGGTAATAGTCAAGGGAAAGTTCATAAAATCCCTCCGTGCGGATATCGACTTCGTACTCAATCAGTCCTTCATCCTCCATGCGCACCGAAGTTCCTTCCATCCCCTCGTACCCCTCATAGAGCATTGGCACCGCTTCCACATCATTGCCATCTGCGTCGGTCTGCCCCTGTGTAAAACGCACGTAATCCGCCGCATCAATCACATAGGACTCATCCGGATGCACATCGTTATATTGCGCGACATACTCTTCATAGCCAAGAATCGACGCGTCGATGGAATGGGTTGCAACAATTTCCTCGTAATCGCCAAGCGGCACATCCGTTTTCGCATCCACGGTGGTCACCGGGGACAGGAGGAGCGCCGAAGCGAGCAGGAATGCGGTCATTCTTTTTCGCATCTTCTTTCCCATCATCTTCTCTCCTTCTTTCATTATTCGTAATACCATGATTTGTCCCCCTCCGGCTTCTCGGGCATATATTTTTTTAGCACCGGTTCCACCAGGTAGGTTGAAACAAAGCACCAGATGCCCGGCAGCAGAAAAAGCATTGCTAGCGCCGGGGAGGTACCTTCCCCCGACTGTGCCGCTGCCGCCGCAGAATATAAAAACACCGCAACAGCGCCTGTGCCGGCCATGAGTAATATCGTAACAGGCAGATGCCTGAATACCATAACGGATGCCATTCTGGCCAGAGGGCGCACCCGTATGGAGAAACGTGAGAGCACCGGGCAGATATAAAGCACAAACCCGGCATAAAAAAACAGTAAAACCAGGTAAACCATGGCAAACACAGTACTCTGTTCTGTCTGTGCCTGCCACGCCACCTTGAAATTAAACGTAAGCAAAAGTCCCAACGCCACAAGTACAAGGCTTAGCGGAATCCCCCTTCCTAAATTGTTTTTAAAGGAAGTAAGAAATTCTTTGGACGCATATCCATGCCCCCTGCGGACAGATTTTATCGTCGCATAGTAAAATGCGGTAGTTGCCGGGATGATCGTAACGACCGGGAGGCAACACAAAAGCCAGATAATATTAAGCAAAACCAGATGGCCAACCTTATCCAAAAACTGGTACAGCGGACCGTCCGATGAAAAGAACCCCCCCAAAAACGCCACCTCGCATTCTAAATCTTACAAGTTCTTAACGATCAGTCGTGGATCGGATAATTTTTCAAATCCGGCAGTTCTGAATAAGTAATAACGGCATCATGGGCATAGACCTTCTTAACCATCTCCTCGTCGGTATACTTTTCAGAGAGGCGGTTAAGCTTGTTGTTAACCAACACGAACTCCCCGCTCCAAGTGCCAAAAAATCCCCACATTGCCCCGTCCCGTATCGCAAGATCCGGGTCAAACAGACAGCCATTCTCCGAGAGTACAATTATCTTGCGCTCCTTTGTATACTCAGAAGCCTCCAGAAATTTTTTGATCTGCGAGGTATAAACACGCTCTCCCGCATAAATATCCTCACCGATTATATCCACATATTCATCTCCCGGATACCAATCCGCCGACTGCCCGTTCCACACCCAGATCAGGTTATTTAGGCCGTGGTGGTTTGTCAGCCGGTCATAGAGCAGGACATAGAGTTTTTTGTAGGCATCCGCCCCCGCATTGCCCCACCAGAACCATCCGCCGGAAGCCTCATGCAGCGGCCTCCAAAGGATCGGGACACCCGCATCCTGCAAACGCTTTAACTGCCCTGCAATCGCATCCATATCACGCAGCAGGAGATCATAGCCCTCCTCATCCTCCCCGTCCATGATTTTTTTCAGATCAATATTGGTATATTCTTTATAAAAGCCACTGTACCACACACCGGTCAGATATTTTTCCGGGGCGTTCCAGTGCCAGGCAAATGTCACAATACCACCCTGCTCCCAGTATTCAATCGCGCTCTCCACTGCCTGGGAGGTACTTCCATTTGCTACCCTTGACGGCGTATATTCAATCAGATCAAGCCCTAGCACCGCCGGATACTCCCCGGTTGTACGCCATATGGCTGCCCGCTCAAGCCCGTACATATTCTCACTGTACTGGCCTGAAAGGATCTGCTTCCCGTAAATATCCGCCAGGTAACTCATCAGACGTTTTGTATTTTCTGTTGCATTCGGGTTAACAAGCTTTGCACTTACCGTATATAAATCATCAGGCAGGGCTTCCGCCGCACTTACAGTC
>CAMWUU010000168.1 GCA_947177515.1 uncultured Lachnospiraceae bacterium | reverse complement strand
TGCCGGAAAAAGTTTCAGGGAGCTGTGCGGACTGAAACTTCTTCCATGGTTTGGGTACTGTTATGGGATTATGCGGGACTTAATATAGGAGGACAAGAAAGTATGGAAGGAAGAGTTCATTCCCTAGAATCTTTTGGGCTGGTAGACGGTCCAGGAGTGCGCTATGTCGTATTCCTGCAAGGATGCCGGATGCGCTGCAAATACTGCCACAACCCGGAAACCTGGAGCATGGAAGGCGGCGAACTTTATACAGCAAAAGACCTGTTCGAAAAGGCGTACCGCTATAAAACCTATTGGATGAAAAACGGCAAACTGAATGGCGGCATAACAGTCAGTGGGGGCGAGCCACTGTTGCAGACCGAATTTGTAACAGAATTTTTCCGCTATGCAAAGGAAAAAGACATCCACACAACACTCGACACAGCAGGAAACCCATTTACCATGGATGAGCCGTTTTTAAGCAGCTTCAACGCGTTGATGGAAGTCACTGACCTCACCATGCTTGACTTTAAGGAAATTGTCAGCGACAAACACAAAGCGCTAACCGGATGGGGCAATGAAAACATTGTCCAGATGGCAAAATATCTCTCCGATCTTGGAAAAGACATGTGGATCCGCCATGTATTAGTACCGGGGCTAACAGATGACGAGGAAGGACTGTTTGAACTGCGCGACTTAATCCGGGAGCTAAAAACCGTGCGCCGGGTAGAGATCCTGCCGTACCATACATTAGGACTTGAGAAGTGGAAACATCTAAACATCCCATACCCGCTTGAAGGGATCGACCCGCCAACACCGGAGCAGGTAGCAAGAGCAGAGGAAATCTTGGAAGTTGAGAAATATAACTGACAACGCTATATCCAAAAACTGTTTTTGCCGGACGTAAGTCATAGTGAATGGGGATAAGTCCTGATATCCACCTGATAAAAATATACTTTTCTTATACAATATATTTCAATCAAATAATTAAACCGTCACAAAATACCAATCCTCTTCAATACGCGAAAATACTTCAAAACTCCAGTTCTGTATTGTATGAGTCCTATATTTTGTGACGGCTTTATTACATAATATCCTATATTTTTACCAAAACATGATACTTGCACTATGCTAATAATATTAAACTGACATTTCGCTGTTATATCAATCGCAATCTACAAAAAATGCAGATATTAATCCCTTCCCCCAATGATCCCACACGCCATTTTTTCTCCGGCATTTCCGGACGGCTGTGTGTGGAAATCATCATCCATCCTGTGCACAATCACTGTTCTGCCAAGAATCTCACATACTTTGAATCTGTCCGTTATAAATGCAAGAAACGCCCTTCCACAGACACCAAACAGCGGCGGCATATCTCCCGCATGTTCAGGGTGCGCGCAATCATGCGGATTATAATGCCCGCCTGAATCCGCAAAACAGTCGTTCTGATTTCCAGAACATTTTCTACCCTCGTGGATATGAAAAGCAAAAATCGGATTATCACATGGCTTTTCTCCTGCGGGCAGCCCCTCCACTTCCGCTGTAACCATAACACAGCCGCATAACTGGTAAAATCGCACTATCCCCCTGATATCCGGATATCTGCAACTGCCCTTTATACAAGCCTGTGCATCCGCTTTTCGCTGGAAAACTGAACAATAATTCATAATTATACCCTCAATAAGGAGTTTGAAAGTGCTTTCTAAAAACTTTCACTCCAACCAAGCATTCGCTTTATTATATGAGGAAAAGGGGCAATTGTTCATTCCTTCTGGTTCACAATCAAGATTAATAAAACAAAAACGTCTGTACATTAAACCTGTTCGGTTCTTATACTTTCTCGAGTACGATTTTCCCGTCCTTTACTTCCATCCGCAGCTTATTATCCATTATTCCCGCTTCTTCCAACATATCCTTCGGGATCTGGATACGCCCTGCGCGGTCAATGATAGAAAATTCTTCTTGTGTATCCTCCTCCTGCCAGTTCACCGCAGCCGCCCCCTCAAGGGAATACTGCTCTTTTAAAATACGCTCACTGCTGAATTTGCCATCCCTAATCGCAATTACACGCTGAACCTGCCTGGAAAGAGCCACATCATGTGTTACAATAACAATGGTCTGCCCTTCATCGCGGTTTAGATGGCGGAACACATCCAAAATATAATCCGCCGTCTTGCGGTCCACTGAGCCAGTCGGCTCATCCGCAAGCAAAAGTTTCGGTGAATTGGCAAGCGCAATAGCAATGGCAATCCTCTGCTGCTCACCGCCGGAAAGCTGGCTTAGGCGGTTTGACTTCTTGTGTGACATCCCCACTAAGTCAAGCAGTTTTAACGCCCGCTCCTTCTTGTTTTTTTCCGCCCCAAACTGCATTGGTGTCATAACATTTTCCAGGGCACTTAGATACGGAAGGAGATTGCGCGCATTGTTCTGCCACACAAACCCCACCGTATCCCGCTTGTACTCCACAAGCTGTTTTTCCGTCATGGTAAATAAATTCTTCCCATCCACAAACAATTTGCCGGCACTTGGCGTATCCAATCCACCAAGCATATTTAAGAAGGTTGATTTGCCCGAACCGCTGTTTCCAATAATGGCAAGTAACTCCCCCCGCTCCACCTTAAGGTCAAGCCCCTGCAAGGCCAATACCTCCAGTTCTGCAGTTTTGTAAATTTTTACCAAATTATCTGCAAGAATCATCGGCTCCTCTTCTGCCGCCCTGACCTCCTGCTCCATAAAAACCTCCATTTCCGGATTCCCCTTAATCCACACCCAGCTACTGCACTTTCACCTCACTGCCCTGTCCCTGCTCCTTTTCTTCTTCCATCCCTTCCACACTGCCATCCACCAATGTGTAGACAACATCCCCTGCATCCATTAGCGACATGTCATGGGTAGTCATTACAATTGTAACACCCTGTCTTTCCACCAGATCTTTAAACAACCTAATAACCGCTAAGGAAGTTGCCGTATCCAGTTCCGCCGTCGGCTCATCGGCAAATAATACCTGCGGCGCATGGGCGATTGCGCGTGCAATCGCCACCCTTTGCTGTTCGCCGCCTGAAAGTTCCTGCGGCATATGCTGTGCGCGTTTGCCCAAACCGACCAAGTGCAGGCATTCTTCCACCCGCTTTTTTCGGTTGCCTTTAAAATCTGACAGGCGAAGTGCAAACTCCACATTCTCGTACACGGTCATCATTGGGATCAGCGAAACCGACTGAAAAACAAACCCGATTTTTTTGCGCCGCAGCTTCTCCCTCTCCTTATCTGAAAGCCCTGTGATATTCCTGCCATCAAAAAATACCTCACCAGAACTTGGTGCATCCAATGCCCCGATAATATTAAGAAGCGTTGTTTTGCCAGAACCGGATTTCCCGCGCAGTATCGTTAATTTTTTCTCCGGGATTCTCACGCAAACATCCTTAAGTGCCATAAACGGCTCCCCGCCGGCCACTGGAAACGCCCGGCACACTTTTTTAGTTTCTATCATATTCCCCCTCATTCCGCCACTTTAAGCAGCATCTCTCTCCTGCCGGTCAATCCTCCCCCAGTTTTAGCGCCTGCGCGATCTTCATCCGGAATACCTGTCGCGCAAGAATTGCAAGGCAGACAATCAGCACCAGCCCAATCACACCAAACAGCCGCACCATATCGGAACCCTGTGTAATCAGCTCAAGAGGCAGTACCTGGTTCGCCGCAGAATAAGCAATCTGGATCATCGGCACAAACATCCTCGATGCCAACACGCCGATTACAGCCCCGCAGCCAATGGATAACAGACTAGAGAAAATCTGCTCATTCACTAGCATCCGCAATATTTCACCACGCGACATCCCCATTGCCCGGAAGATACCAAAGAGCAGTTCACGCGAACGGATAGAAAGGATCCAGTAAATCAGATAACCCACACCGCACAGGATCAGGATTACGATAAAACTCATTGTCAGGATCCCGTTTGTCCCCTCAAAGAGTGTATCCCGCTTCAGATTGGATAGTTCCACAGCAGTATCAACACATTTTTCAAGCCTTATATTATTTTCCTCTGCAAATTTATAAAATTCTTTTGTGGAATCCATTCGAAACCAGATTTCATATGGCCTTACCCCCCAGTTATTCTGCAAGGTGGACAGATGCGTCACAATCAGGAATACAGACTCCTGATAGGCTGTCCCATCCGGTCTTAGCCCCCGCTGCCCAGGATTAAATCCCGGAAAATAATCCACAAAACCGACAATTTCGCCCTCGATTTTAATGTCTTCATCCTCCTTTGTCCAATAAAGGAAATCATCCCCGACCTTATATCCCAACTGGTCACGGAAAGTGGAAGATAAAAGCACACCGTTCGTATTTTCTGCCAGCAGGTTCAAGTAAGTATAATAATGTTCTTCCATCAGCCCTTCAGGAAGATTCGTTGTTTCCCCGAAATCTTTTGTGCTGATCCCATAGAGCACAGTTGGCAGCTCCATCCCCCGCATAAAGACAGCCTTTTCATTCCGGTATACCTTTGCCATGGAATCCACCCCTTTGATCTGTCCGTACTTACCATACTCTGGTTCTACATAAACAAGCCTCTTTGCATTACCAGCACGCATTTCCGCAGAATTATCTTTCCACACTTCTTTGACTACCAGATCCGCACCGGTATGATAGACCAGATTTTTCTGCGCATTGGCCAGGATGGTGCGCGCAACAGTCGTATTAAAAATGCCGAGCGCTACAGTCAGTGTCAGGAAAGTCATAATAAAATACTGCCTGCTGCCCGTGCGCAAGATACCAAGGAAGGAAGCGTACCCCGCCGGTTTCCAGCGCTTTTTTCCAAGGAAGTATATAAAGCGCACCAAAAGTGGCTGTAAACGCAGGCAAAAGAGCGCAGCACCCAGGATAAAAAGCGCCGAGCTAATAAACAAAAGTGGGTCAAGTGCCCCCCCTGTCATAACTGCGGACAAAAGTTCTTCCGTGCGGCGCGTAAAGCTGTAATATCCATACAGCGACATAGCCAGGATAATAACATCCAAAAATAATTTTTGCCACAGCGGTCTTTTGCTGCGTGCACGCGCCTGTTTCTGGTGAACAATGCTAAAGCCGCTCTGTTTTAAAGCCGGGAGCACCGCCATTAAGATGGAAAGCAGGACTGCCCCCAACGCGTAGAGGAATACTTCAGGGGTATATACAATGGCGAGTGGCCTTCTCTGTACAAATTCAAGGAACGCGCTCGCCGATCCAAGAATCCGGCAAATCAAGTTCCCAAATGGCAACCCAACCACAAATCCGATCAGGGCAAGAAAAGAAGACTGCATCAGATACAGCCGGAAAATCTGCATTTTACTTGCCCCACGGCTTTTCATCAACGAAATCTCCGCCTGCTCCATCTCGGTCATCTGCCTTGCAATCATATAAAGGAACGCACAGAGCAGAACTAACACTGGCACCTGCAAAATCATCAGTGTTACATCAACCTTTTTTTCGTTGGCTAAGAAAGTCTTCATCAGTCCCAGATAAACAGGCTCCTCCACCTTTCCGTAACTAGAACTTTGCGAAACATATTCCTCCGTCGTTTTTACCATATGTTCCGCATTAGGATATTCTACGGAATCAGGGTCAAATGAAACATACCAGCGCGTATTAAACTCATACCGCTTCCCTCCATAGAGAAAATATTTCTCAAACACTGCGGGGGATATTAAAATCTCACTCTCAAACGAATCTGGGCTTTCCACCCAGTAGGCATCCTGCTCCTGTGAGTTTGCTACCACTCCGACAATGCGGACAGCAAGCGGGTTGTCCTGAACATCTGTCAAAAACGCAAAATCCAGTTCCTCCCCGACTAACAGATCCATTTCAATAAAGCCATTCATCGTCAGTACCGCCTCGATCATCCCATCCTCTGCTACATCATCCGAGTACATTCTGCCGCTTAGAACCATTACATGATCGTTAAGACCAAGCATACTGCCGACCTTTAGTTTCGTTTCCCGGAACCTGCCATTACGCTCCATACGGGATTTCATCGTAGTGGCTACCAGGTTGTGATGGACAATATACTGATCCTGTACAACACCAAGTTCCGCGCACATATTTTCTGCAATTCCCCTGCACAGTTCATACTCCTGCACACCGCCACTTTTGCGGACGCGGCCTTCAAGCGACATCATAGTCGCCACCTCATTATTTTCTTCCAGATATGTTTTAAACTCGTCCGAAAGCATCCTCTGTAAGGAGGCTGTCTGGTACATTGGATGACTCGCCGCCACCGCAACCAGAAGGATATTGCCAACCAGAAGACAGACCACCATCCATTTCTTATGTAGTAGCTTTTGAAGCATAATTTGCAGCATGGTCTTTCCCCCTTACTGGATTATCACGGTCATACCTTCTGTCAGCCCATCCACTGCATAACAGAGGTTATTCACCGTTTTTCCGATTGTAATATAACATTTCGACAGTTCCCCGTCTTTTAGTTCCATCACATAGTCACCGTTCACATCCCTGCGCACTGCAGCAGCATCAACCAGAAGAACATTGTTAATATTGACATTCTTGTATATGGCGTTAAACCCCCACGCCCCCGGCAGATCCGGTTTCAGGTAAGCAATTTTTGTTGTAAACGCGCTGGAAAGATATTTATCTCCAATAGAAACCACCGTAGTATCATAAACATTTCCCATCCCGTCCTTAAGCGATACCCTCATCCCGTAACGCAACACACTATTTTCATCCTTTACCGTAAATAGAGCTTCTTCCGAAGAGGAAATCTTCGCAACCTGGGTACCATCAAAGAGCGTGGCTCCTTCCCCAAAATAGTTCAGACGGGTAACATAACCCGTTTCCGGAGCCAGGATCTGTGTCATCCCCATAATATCCTCATAAGCATCCAATTCCTCCTGCACTTTAGCAAGCTCCTCTTCTAACTGACGCTTAGCCCTCTCCTGCTCCATCTCAAGCTTTTCCAGGCGAAGCTGTGCAATCTGCCTCCCTGTCCCGGAACTTTCCTCGACTGCCTTTTTTGCCGCGTCGTACTGCGCCTGCATATTGGCAAACTCTTTCCCGCATGACTTTTTCTGACGCTCCAGGCGAAGTTTTACCTCCTCTAACGCAATTTCGTCCACGCTGGTTTGAATATTGATAATTGGGGTACCCTTTCCGACATACTCCCCCTCATTAATTGCATAACTGACAAAAGATGCGGTACCATATTTGCAGTTAAAAAAAACCGGAACCAACTTAGTTGACGAATATACCGCCTGCACCGTAGCTTCTACCTCCAGAGTCCCCCTCTCCACCGTTGTTGTCCGATATGTGGTATCATCCGCCGAAACTGGCACGCTCCCCGCCAGCACACATCCCGTTAAAAGCAGGAATACGGTGGATTTTACAATTATTCCCAGTTTTGTTTTTGTCTTTTTTCCGCGGGCAGACTTGTTCTTTTGGTGCCATTCCCGCTCCCTACCTTTCCACATAAACACACGCCCCCTCCTCTAGCCCGCTGATAATCTCAACATAATGATTGCCCTGCAC
>CAMWUU010000167.1 GCA_947177515.1 uncultured Lachnospiraceae bacterium | reverse complement strand
GCATATTGTTTTTGATGATTTCCCGATTGATGTTACCCCTTCCGGTCTGTATGCCTTTGCGTTCTAAAGCGTTGGTAACCGCCCCGATATGGATAGATGGATTGTTTTTTCAATTCATCCCCCAAAAGAAACCATTCATCCCCCCAAAACGAAAAATCCCAAAATTCATGTTAGGATATACGCATAATGAAAAAATGCTATGCCACAATATTGTTGTGGCCTGTAGGAAGGGGGATTCTATGGAAGAAGTAGAAGGAGCGGGGCGAAAAGTAATACCAGAATCTAGAAGGAAGGTGAATAAGAAGCAGGAACCAAAACCGAAATATAATATGTGGCAGAATACTGCATATTATATTGCTTTTGCATGGAGGGAGAAGGAAAAGAAGATTATTTTCCTTGGTTTGATTTTTGCTGGTTTTGTCGTGGCAAACAATTTAGTGAACCTCTTTGTATCACCTACCATCTTGGGTATTGTCGAGCGAAGGGAGCCAGTCTTAAAACTGATACTTACTATTTTGGGCTTCACTGGTGCAAAGATGTTTTGTTCAGCGGGGCTATCTTATATTAGGGCAAATATGCCTTATGGGAAAATAACCTTACGTATAGCAGTTTTGGAACATTTGATTCAAAAGACCATGACAACTTCCTTCCCGAATGTAAATGATGATAAATTTATTAAACTGATAGCAAAATGCAGGACGGTAACAAACGATAATGATAAGGCAACGGAAGCGATCTGGGGAACATTGACCACGCTACTGCATGATGGCATTTGTTTTTTGATTTATCTGTTTTTATTATCTTCTGTAAGCGTCTGGATGATCGTGGTGGTTCTGGCAACTTCCGTAGCAGGATATTTTGTCAGTCGTTATGTCAATGGCTATGAATATCGGCACCGGGAAGAACTTTCAGGGTATGAAAAACAGATGTGGTATATCAGCAACCGGGCAAGGGATTATAGTGCAGCAAAAGATATCCGTATTTTCGGGATGGGATCTTGGCTTAGTGCGCTGGGTGATAAGGCGCTGGCATCCTATATGGCATTTAAGAAGAGGGCGGAAGGAGTTTATATCTGGGCGAGAATTGCGGATCTTCTCCTTACATTTCTGCGCAATGGCATTGCTTATTTTTACCTGATCGGACGTGTGGTTTCGGGAGATCTTTTGGCATCGCAGTTTCTTTTGTATTTTTCTGCGGTGGGCGGTTTTACCGTCTATGTATGCGGTATTTTAAAAAGTCTTGCCGAGCTGCATCAGCAGAGCCTTGATCTTTGTATAGTCAGGGAATGCCTGGAATATCCGGAATCTTTCCGGTTTGAAGATGGGGATAAGATACCAAAGCCGGGTGCGGGCAATTGGTCCCGATATGAGATCAGACTGGAACATGTTTCTTTTTGCTATCCAGGTTCGGATCGGGATACTTTAACCGACATCAACCTTACCTTGCATCCTGGAGAGAAACTTGCCATTGTGGGAGTGAATGGGGCAGGTAAGACAACACTAGTCAGGCTGATCTGCGGATTGTATGATCCAACCAAAGGACGGGTTCTGTTAAACGGGCGGGATATCCGGGAATTTGACCGGAATGAATACTACAATCTGTTCTCGGCCGTTTTCCAGAATTTTAATATTTTAGCAGGAACAATAGCCGCTAATATTGCGCAGACAGAGGATGGGGTGGATCTGAAAAAAGTGCAGGAATGCGTGGAGGAAGCAGGACTTACAAAGAAGATTGAATCTTTAGGGGAGAAATACGATACGCTTTTAAACCGTATGGTGTATGAGGATGCGGCGGAGTTTTCGGGTGGGGAAACGCAGCGCCTGATGCTGGCGCGGGCGCTTTATAAGGATGCCCCGATCATAGTGTTAGATGAGCCAACAGCGGCACTTGACCCGATTGCCGAGTCGGAACTGTATCAGAAATACAATGAGATGACACAGGACAGGCTTGCTGTTTATATTTCGCACCGGCTTGCCTCAACACGGTTCTGCGACCGGATTATTTTACTGGAAGATCGCAGCATTGTAGAGGAGGGGACACATGAGGAATTAATCCGTAAGGGAGGGCGTTATGCGGAACTGTTTTATGTGCAGAGCAAGTATTACCAGGAAAATAGTGATGCAAAGGAAAGAAAACAGAGTGGGGACAGGGCAGGGAAGGAAATCCCGGGAATCAGTGAGGAGGATAGGAAAGGGGGAGAAAAAGGTGAGTAAAAAGGATAAGGATCTTCCTTCTTGGAGGGAAGCTTGGAAATTGAATAACCGGGCGTTTGCACTACTGTATCAAAAATATCCCCGTATGGTATATCCGCGTATTTTGTCTGTAATATGGAGGACAATTACCCCATATATCAGTATTTATCTTTCGGCGCAGATTGTGGGGGAACTGGCGGAGTCAAAAGATGTGGGGCGCTTGAAGGAACTGGTGCTTCTTACACTTATGGCGGAGGTATTGATTGCACTTGTGGGTGCACTGCTTGTGAAGTGGAATAATTGTGAGAATGCTGCATCCCATTTTAAAATAGATTTGTTGTATGTGCAAAAGCTTCTGAAAATGGATTTTATGGATATTGATAATAGCAAGACGCATGATTTATTGTACAAAATTCGACAATTCTATAATGGGGGAGGGTGGGGAATTGTCCGTGTATTAAGGATCTATGAAGAACTGTTTTCCGCATTGCTTACGATTCTTTTCGGTATTGTGCTGACCGTTTCGCTTTTTACCAGCAGGGTACCAGGGAGTGCAGGGGCGTATACGCTGTTAAACCACCCTTTGTTTCTAATAGCAGTGCTCGCTGTAATGTTTGCCGTTATTTATCTAGCCCCAGCCCTCTCGGCCAAGGGCGATAATTATTGGGCAAGGAATGCAAATAAGCAGCAGGAAGGAAACCGGATGTTCTGCTTTATTTCAGGTTTTATCAATTATAAAGGCGATTTGGCAGCCGACCTGCGCATTTACCGTCAGGATCAATATATGGCAAAACACAGTAAAGATAAGGGGGGAGTGTTTGGCTCGAGTGGTTTTTTTGCAAAGTATGCTGCGGGTAGAATGGGATTTTGTTTTGCAGGTTCTGCGGCGGTTTCCGTTGTTTTTACAGGCTTTGTTTATGCATTTGTCTGTCTGAAGGCTATTGCGGGGGCGTTTGCGATTGGTGAGGTAACACAGTATATTGCTTCGATTACAAAGGTTTCCGGCGGGGTGTCCACCCTAGTTCGGATGTTTGGGGAGGTACGCAATAATGCTCCGTTTTTGCAGGAGAATTTCCGATTCCTTGATATACCAAATACGATGTATCAGGGAAGCCTTACGGTGGAAAAGCGCAAGGATCGGGATTATGAAGTGGAGTTTAAAAATGTTTCGTTCTGCTATCCGGGCAGTGATACCTTTGCACTGAAAAATATCAATATGAAATTCCGCATTGGGGAACGGCTTGCCGTGGTGGGGATGAATGGAAGCGGAAAGACAACTTTTATTAAATTGCTCTGCCGGCTTTATGACCCTACCGAGGGAGAAATATTGCTGAATGGGATTAATATCCGCAAATATAATTATCTTGATTATATATCCATTTTTTCTGTAGTTTTCCAGGACTTCAAACTTTTTGCATTCCCGCTGGGACAGAATGTGGCGGCTGGGATCGGATATGGGAAGGAGCGCGTTTTGGATTGTCTTTTGAAGGCGGGTTTTTTGGAGAAACTCGCAAAAATGCCGGAGGGATTGGATACTTATCTATATCGGGACTTTAGTGATCGGGGCGTTGATGTTTCGGGGGGCGAGGCGCAGAAGATTGCGATTGCCCGCGCGCTGTATAAGAATTCGCCGTTTATTGTACTGGATGAGCCAACAGCAGCACTTGATCCGATTGCGGAGGAAGAAATTTACAGCAAATTGAATGAGATTGTTGAGGATAAAACGGCGATATATATCAGTCACCGGCTGTCTTCGTGCCGTTTCTGCGATGAGATAGTGGTCTTTGATAATGGGCGGATTGTCCAGAAGGGCGGGCATAAGGAACTGGTCGCGGATAAGGGCGGGAAGTATTATGAATTGTGGTACGCACAGGCGCAGTATTATGTAGTGTGAAAACAGGGCAGACCCAGGCTTATCCCCCCTGCCCGCCTTAGTTGGATTATGCCAGTTTTCTAAAAGTTGGCGGATGTGATTTATCTCTCCTGCCCGCCTTAGTTGGATAGTTGGAATAGGTGACTTTATGAATATTTATTATTCAAGGCTATCCAAGGCTCCTATGATTTTCGGCAGCCACGTAGGAAGTCCGTTTTGATTCTCTGTGGGAAGAAAGATATTGTTTGCAAAGCAGGTGTGGTTGTTCAATGGGGATTGAATGCGGGTTGGATCTGTGCTATACTTTAAGCGGGCTAATTCGATAGATCGGGATTGGTGAGGAACAAATATATTATAAACTACAACCGTTGCGGCTTCAAACGGGATGGAAAATAGGATACAATAATTTCACGGAATATGATATAGAAATACATGGGGAAAGTGGTTTGGCTGAATTATGCGAGGATTTATTACAGTTATGTTGTGAGAAAGAAAATTTGATTATTGATTTGGGTTGGTATCCAAATTATGATGCAAATGGAAATTATATTTTAATGCTCGTTAAAGATTATAAGTGGGATTGGCCTTTGGCACAGGTTTCATCTAAATCTAAAAAGGAAATTGTTGCCTGCATTGAAAAATGGGTATGCCGTGATTTTTATGCAAAGTATTGTAATGGTTGATGTAATTTCAGATTGAATTCCAGTTTGTCGGGGGATTTCACCTTTTGGGTGAAATCCTCCTTGACAAATCTCTGTGCTGATACCTATTAGCGACTGGCTCTCCTTATTCTAAGTCCCTGACAATCTGGCGAAGACGCTCAATTTCCTGCGCGGAAAGTTTCTTTCGGCTTAGCAGGGCGGCAAACAGTTTGTCTGTGCAGCCGTTGTATAGTTTGCTGATTAGTTCCTGTGTTTCGGCATCCTGAACCTCTTCCTTTGGTATCAGTGCATGGCACATAAAATTTGGCTCAAAACGTTCAATGGCACCTTTTTTAATACAGCGCTTGATCAGTGTGTAGGTCGTGTTGACATTCCATCCAATTTCCTCTTTCAGCAGTTCTGCAATATGCTTTGCGGTGGTATCGCCTTCCTGCCAGAGAATGTTCATAATCTTTAGTTCTGAATCAAACAATTTGAAGTCCATCTTATGTTATCTCCTTTCTATAAGACTATGGTAGTAGGCTTTGTATACATACTACCATAGTCTTATCCTCCTGTCAATATCGATTTTATAGAAATTTTTAAAAGAGAGTTTTGTTTGGCTGTATTTTTCTGGTATGGCGTGCTGCAGGTTATCAAAAAACATGCGGGCTTGATTCTGTTTTGCTGGCGGGGTATAATGTTGGAGAACACAAAAAATATGTTTTTCAGGATGGAGAGTGAAATGAGGGATTCGCTATTAAAAATTTATGTGGATAGGGCAAATTTTGAGATTTCGAATACTTATGGCGGTGGGGAAATTACTTATCTGGCAAAAAGTGATGACCTTATGATAACCCCGTTTGATTTTATTGTGATTGTGGATACCAGCAAGATACAGGGCGAAGGTTCAGAAAATTCCGGTATTTCTGAAATAAAGAATGAATCAGGACAGGTATTGAGAAATTGTTATAAGATATGCGAAAATCTTCTTTCTTATACCTCCATACTGGTTTCTGGGACGAGGAATCCGATTGCCCTTTATGTGGTTGCAGCAAATCTATATGAGGGCATACAGCATATTCGGCATGGCGCACCGATAAAACATATTAGATTTTGGGATAAATTTCCTTTTGATATGGTAAAGGCAGAACTTATAAGGATAAAACTTTGTATCAGTTTGCTGGAAGGAAAAATGGATGTAAAGGGCTATCAAAAGGAAATGGAGGAATGGTCGGAGCTGGTGGATGGTTATTTTTTGGAGTCAACAAATGCCATACTTACAGAATATCCCTGGGAATTTCGGGGCGGTTTGGTTAAAAGGGCAGCATTGGATGCCATAAAATCAGCCGTAGCGGATATGGAGAAGTGTATGCAGGGCGGGATGGGGCTGGAAGAGATTGGGAGGTTAGCGTACAAAGTACATAATGAACCCCAAAAAATATTAATGGACAATAGTTATTAAGGTTCTACCAAAATGGGTTCCTCGTAGGAAGACAGGTCATTGATGCGGTATAATTCCCCGTCGCAGGAATAGAGTACGGAATTTCCATCCTCCGAAAATATTACTTCCTCATAGTCCGGGGCGATTTCTATTACTTCCATATTTTCTGCGAGGTAATACAAGCCACCACTTTCCGAAAGGGAACCGCCTAGGGAACATAAGGTTTGTCCGAAAGCATTGAGGTCGAGGACTCGGACGGAAGTATCATAATTAGGGTTGTAAACCGTAATATACCATTCTTTTTTTTCGATGGTTTCCGGGAGGATCAGTCCGTTAAAATACTGATTTGCCAAAAGAATCATTTCCCCTTTATTGTAAAACCAGGTTTTATTCTCCGAACCGTAAATCATCTGAGAACAATCTTTATTCAGGTAGTAGGCAACATCCTCGATCAGTCCTAATTTTTGCGGGACTTGGTTGTCTTTTATTACATAGAATTCATCGCTGTCCGCTTTGCAATAATAAAAATATTTATCGTTATCGGAAATTGCCATCGGGTAAATGTCCTTTATTGGTTCGTCCTCTTCTACGCCATCTATGTAGCGATGGCATCCGTCCTGTGCCCTGTAAGCGATTGATCTTCCGTCGGGGGAAATCGTGTAAATTGTATGGCTAGATAGACCGGAAGCGATTTCAAGGCTTGACTTTTCTGACTTGTTATAAAGATAGAGGGAATCATTACGGTGATAGATAAGGATGTTTCCGGTGGAAGAAATATCCGCAGTACTTACAGTATCCGCAATTTTTTCAAAGCCATTTTTATCAATCATATATAAGTCGTGGCGGTTGTCAACTAAGTAGGCAGTTGTATGATCAAGAGAAAGAGCATGGGAAGTATAGTTTGTAGTATCTGGGAGTTCTATCGGGGTTCCATCCGGTGCGGAGGCGGTAATCCATATTATCCAACCATTTTCTTTGTAGTGATGGCTTATGGAGATTGCATCTTTATTTTTTTCGCGTGCAGTAGCAGAGTGTGGTTTTTGTGGCTGTGTTGGCTCTGGGGTTGTACTTTGCGCCGGATCATTGGCTATGGAAGATTGGTTTGTTGCTGCGATAAGAGTGATAATGATTATGGCAAGAATCGCTGTAAATATTGTGAAAAGACCTGCTTTTTTCTTCATAATATTTCTTCCCCCTGTTTTTATGATAGGATTATTATAGCATGATTTGCCCTAAAAGGCAATTCCCATTTGGAAGGTTTAATAGTCCCACAAAAATATAGTACGCAGACTTTTAGAACTTGATGGATGGATTAAGATGTTTTATAATATGTAAAAGAAAGTTTGATTGATCAGGATATTTATACAT
>CAMWUU010000166.1 GCA_947177515.1 uncultured Lachnospiraceae bacterium | reverse complement strand
CGAAGAAACCGTGACTTCCAGGGCACAAAAGCCGCAGGATCACAGAAAGGAGAACGGCGGGGAAGAAGAGAATACTACAGACGGGGAATTTAAGGTGCAGATTCCGGCGTACCGTAGGGTGGATATTCTATTATAAATCAGGGCGGAAAATAGGAAGAATATTTTATAATAGGAAATTGTCCTTTGAGTGGTGAATTCCGAATCTGGAAATTTATGGGTTTATGGATGTCGGATTTATGTTTGGGCAATATTACAGTAGAAATAGGAATGAAATGGGAGATAGAGAGTATAAAGAAGCAAAGGTGCTGGAACATTCTACACTAAATTTGGCGATAACCTTATAATTATAATATGTGCACTTACTTCCTTGATTAGAAGTAACAGTACAACAACCTGTTAATTCAAATATAAATCTGTAATAATCATCTTCCCACTCATACAGTACTCGAATCGTCAACGGAACTGCACTGCTGCCACTTTTTTCCAGGTTCTATATACAATAATGCATAACAGATCATAAGAGAGTGCGAAAATATCCATACAAAACCTTGATTTCTCATCCAAGACGGTTTACAATAGGGAAGAGAAAAAAGCGGCAAGGAAAAAATTACCTCTGTGTATACATACAGAAGCGGATGGAATCTGCCTTGCAGAAATGAGGGTTTTATGAAACAAAAACTGGATCGGACACTCGGTATGTACTCCGCGCTGATGATCAGTATCGGCACAATGATCGGTTCTGCCATCTTTGTGCTGGCGGGAACAAGTTATGCGACGGCAGGACCTGGAGCATCCCTTGCTATTTTCCTGGCTGGGATTGCCGCAGTTTTTACGGGGCTGTCCTTTGCGGAACTAGTGACCGTGGTACCAAAGGCCGGGGGCGGCTATGTTTATGTAAAGGAAGCGACTGGGAACAATATAATCGGATTTATCTGCGGATGGGGCTTCTGGCTTGGCTACGCGATGTCCTGTGGCTTGTTTGCATTGGGGTTTGGCAATTTTGTCCACTATATTTTTCCGTTCATTCCCCAGATGGCAACAGCTTATGTGCTGGTGGTTTACGTTGCCTTTACGAATATCCGGGGGACGAAAAGTTCCGGGAATCTGCAAAACATTATTACGACGGTGCTTATTGCCCTGCTGATGCTCTATGTAATTGTGGGTGTGTTCCATATTGATATGGGGAACCAGAAGCCGTATACGCCGTTTGGGATGTCCGGGGTATTTAATGCGATGGGCTTTCTGTATATGACCTATATTGGCTACGGGCTGATTACGACGGCAAGCGAGGAGGTGATCGAGCCGGAAAAGACGATCCCGAAGGCGATTTTGATTTCCATTGCAGCCGTGATTTTTATTAAGACCTCCGTGTTCTTTATTGGGAGTGGTATCCTGCCGTGGATTGAATTAGTGCCGGAGGTGACGGACACGCCAATGATTGACACAGCCATGAAGATTGGGGGAAAGTTTGGCGGCTATCTCTTTGCATTTGCGGGAATCCTGGCAACCCTGTCTTCTATTAATACTGCGGTTATGGCTTCCTCGAGGACTTCATTTGCGATGGCACGCGATAACCGCCTGCCGGGGATTTTTAAGACGGTGAACCGCAGGACAAAGACCCCGGTGGTTTCGATTGTTGCGACATCGGTGATCGTGGTGGTGGCGGTTTCCATCCGTGACTTAGAGCATATCTCAACCGTGACCAGCATTTTTTCTTTGACCGGGTACAGCCTGGTGAATGTGGCGCTGATTATTTTCCGGAAGAAAAAGCCGGAATTAGAGCGCAAGTTTAAGGTGCCGTTATTCCCGGTCACCCCGCTTCTTGGCATTGGGGTAAACCTGTTTTTAATAATCCAGCTTGCTATTTCGGACTTTATCGCGCTTGCCATCGCGCTTGGCGTGATTGTTGCGGGGATAGTGTATTATTATCTGGTTCTGCCAAAATTAAAATACGCAACCAAAGGGATTGCCACTGTGGATATCCCGGAAATCAGGGAGGATCGGAATGGGGAGCGGGAAAACGAGATTATTATCCCAGTATCAAATCCGGGGACAGCGGAGAAACTGCTAAATTTTGGAATGAAAATTGCTGCCGCAGAAAACAGCACAACGGTGGTTCCAGTCAAAGTTAATGTAATCCCGGATAATCTTTTGACAATTTCGGACTATGAGGCAATGCAACGGAACAGGGATGGCGATGAGGCAGTGATCTCATTGCTGAAAAAATATGAGGGGGAGCCGGGTATGAAGCCGGTGCTGATCCATTCGAGGGATGTGTTCCATGCGGTTATGAGCGTGGTACACAAGGAAAAGAACCCACTTGTGCTGATGGGCTGGCATGGTGCGGGGTTAGTAAAATACATGTATGGTAATTTTACGTACCGGATGTTGCAGGAGGCTCCGGCGGATGTGGGGTTGCTGCGTATTTATGATAAACAGGGAAGAATGCAGCAAAAACAGGGAAAGTCTGCCCAAAATCCAACAGGGCAGGAAGAAGGCGGTGCAGATTTTAAGCGGATTCTTTTCCCTTACGGAGGTGGAAAATATTCCCAGATGACAGCAAAAGTGGTCAACCGCATAGCGAAGGCTTACGATGCGAAAATTACGCTCCTGCATGTGATCGACCACGGGGAGGATAAGGCGGAAACGGAAGAGTACTTAAAAGGTTCCTTGGATCGGTTCGACCAACCAGTGGAGATTGTGGTCTGTGAGGGGGCACTAGTTGAAAAGGTGGTAGAGTTTTCCGGGCAGTACGATCTTGTGGTTATGGGAGCCTCGCTTGACTGGGGCATCCAGGAGATGGTGACCGGATTGCGCACGGATCGTGTGATGGATATGGCAAAATGCTCCGTGCTGATTGTCAAGAGTTATGATCTTTTCCTTCAGAAAAAGAAGCTGCGTGGTCTGCTGCACAGGACAAGGCGGGCGATCCATCAGTAGTAGTAAGGCATTTTTTTATAGCGCACCGGACCTTTTGGTCATGGTGCGTTTTTCTTAGGCGGTGTCTGAAACACATTCCTATATTCTGCCTGACGGAATTTGTGATTGCATTTGCACAATACCAAAATAGCGGGCAATCCCTTCTGAACTGGAAGGGATACCAGTTGCAATGAACGGAAATATATGGTATAGTGGAAACAGGGGCTATGTGCATTGTGCCCGATGATTAAATATGGCGATGTGGCGGAACTGGAAGACGCGAAAGTAAAAATATGGTCATGTCCGTGACCAAAACAGCAGAACTTTTTTGGACTTTTGAGTGAATCATTGCAGGTTCGAATCCTGCCATCGCCGTTACGGGTCTGGGTTTTCCGGTTTTTGGAAACCGGGTTGGTCATGTTTGTGACCTACGCAGCAAATGATTTACAGTTCGAACCTGCCAGACCCGATTGTGACACAAACAGCAAAATGAGGGTCGGATCCGATGGTGGCCGTATATGCCTTTTGGCTTGTATGGGGATGGTTCAAATCCATTATCCGGAAAAATGTGTCATGAAAAAAGGTATATAGTGACGCGCACAGCAATTCACTGGTAAAGGGTTTCCCACAGATGGGGGACTGGTGGTTCAAATCCACAGATTTGCGTCATGGAAATGGGGTTTGTTATGGGGTTTGCAGAGGAAATGAGGAAGGCAGGTAATTTTACGCGCACAGAAAATGGCGCGTCTGCCTTAGGGACAACGGGAAATGCGTGCCTTGATTTTTTTGGTGTGGCTGGTTCCCTACGCGGGGCGGATGAGGCAAGGATATGCGCCCTTTTTGAGGAGGCGTTTCAGGAAGATGCGCTGTTAGCAACAAAAATTGTTTTTTATGCGAGGGATATCCGGGGAGGACTCGGCGAACGTGCTACATTCCGTATTTTGCTTGCGTATATGGCAAAAAAGCATCCGGGCGCACTTGTGCCGAACCTGGATTTAGTCGGGGTGTTTGGGCGTTATGATGATTTGTATTGCCTGGTTGGGACACCTTGTGAGGATGCAATGTGGGCGGCAATGAAGACGCAGTTTGAGGAGGATCTGAAAAACCTGCATGAGGGAAGGGCACTTTCGTTTTTGGCAAAGTGGATCAAGACGGCGGATGCGAGTTCGAAGGATACAAGAAGGCTCGGGATTCTGACTGCGCAGAAGCTTGGTTATCCGGTTTATCATTTCAAGCGTATTGTGCGCAGTATGAGAAAAAATATCCGTGTGGTGGAATGCCTGATGTCCCAAAACCGCTGGGATGAGATTTTGTATCCCAAAGTGCCGAGCCGGGCGATGATGATTTACCGCAATGCGTTTATGCGGCATGACGGGGAACGGTTTAAGGAGTTTGTCGGGAAGGCGGCGGCCGGTGAGGTAAAGATTAATTCTTCCGCGCTCTATCCGTATGATATTGTGGAGAAAATCCTGTATCAAAAGGAGGATTCGCCGGTGCTACAGGCGCAGTGGCAGCAGCTTCCGGATTATGTGCAGAAGGGGACAAATGCTATTGTTATGGCAGATGTATCCGGTTCCATGTATGGAAGACCAATGGCAACTGCCATCGGTCTTGCCATCTATTTCGCGGAGCGTAATACCGGTGCGTACCATAATCTTTTTATGACGTTTTCCGGCAGTCCCCAGATAGTTACATTAAAGGGTCAGTCACTCGCACAAAAGATTAACAATGTTTCCAAGGCGGATTGGTGCAATAACACAAGTCTTGAACTCGCGTTTTTGCGCGTGCTTGAAATTGCTATTGCCGGACATGTGCCCCCGGAGGAGATGCCAAAGTCGATTCTTGTGATTTCGGATATGGAGATTGATTCCTGCGGTGACCGGAAGTGGACATTTTATGAGCAGATGGAAGCACGTTACAAGGAAGCGGGATATGGGATACCAAATGTGGTATTCTGGAATGTGGCGAGCAGGCATGATGTTTTCCATGCGGATCATAAACGAAGGGGAGTCCAGCTTTGTTCGGGGCAGTCTGCGGCGGTATTTGGGCAGGTGCTTTCGTGCATCGGGTGTACACCGGTCGAAATGATGCATAAAGTGGTTGATTCAAAGCGTTACGCATGTGTTAGCGTTGAAACAGAGTGGGACAAAGATTGGGGGGAATAAAATGGTTTTGTTGCCATGGCCGAAAAAGGTGCAGGAGCAGGAGGGAAATTACCAGCTTTCTTTTGATGCGATGATTGTGTTGGAGCCATCCTGTCCGGAAGGTGCGGATGTCTATGCGCGGATGTTGCAGGAAGAGATTGTTTCCTGTACGGGGATTGGAATCGGAAGGATGAGGGGGCTTGCAGGAAAGGGTGATATCCGTCTTCTGGTCGATCCGACCTGTTTTGCATCAAGGTATTATCTTAATGTGGAGGAGGACGGAATATTAATCCGCGGCGGGGAACTTTCCTCCCTCGGGCAGGGCGTGCAGACCCTGCGCCAGTTATTCCGCCAGTACGCTGGGCTTTTGCCGGCAGTGCAGATTGAAGATGAACCGGATTTTAAGACAAGGGGATTTTTCCACGATGTAACAAGGGGGCGTGTGCAGACTCTGCCGAACCTGAAAAAAATGGTGGATACCATGGTATTTTATAAGCTGAACCAACTCCAGCTCTATATTGAACATACCTACTTATTCCGTGGTATGACAGAACTTTGGCGGGACGAAACGCCGCTTGAGGCGCAGGAGATTATGGAACTTGATGCCTATTGTGCTGTGCGGGGAATTGAGTTGGTACCGTGTCTGGCCAGTTTTGGGCATCTTTACAAGCTGCTTGGTACAAGGACATATTCCGGGCTTTGTGAACTGGAGAAAAGTGCGGGGCAAGAGTTTTCCTTCCTCGATCGTATGGAGCATCACACGCTCAACCCGCTCAATCCCCAGTCCATGGATTTAATAACTGGGATGATCGGCGAGTTTATGCAGCTTTTTTCTTCGGATAAGTTTAATATCTGCGCGGATGAAACGTTTGACCTTGGGACGGGGAAGAGCCGGGAAGCTGCCGGGAAGAAAGGGCGCGGCGCGCTCTATGCAGAGTTTGTTTCCGGATTGTTTGAATACCTAGTCAGGAATGGGAAGACCCCGATGTTTTGGGGTGATATTATCTGTGAAAGCCCTGCATATATTAAAAAATTTCCCAAAGAAACAATCTGTCTTGCCTGGGGGTATTTTGAGCAGGAACAGGATACACAGGTGCGCATCCTTCATAAAGCCGGGGCAAAGCTCTATGTCTGCCCGGGGACGCGCGGCTGGAACCATTTTGTCAATCAAATGCGCGAAAGTTATGAAAATATTGCAAGGATGTGTGGTTATGGGCGGGAATATCACGCGCTCGGTGTATTGAATACGGATTGGGGGGATTATGGGCATATCGGGCATCCTGATTTTTCTATTCCGTGTATGATATATGGCGCTGTCTTTTCCTGGGGGAAAAACGTGCCGGAATTTGACGGGATGAACCGCATGATTTCGCTTTTGGAATTCGGGGATGTGTCGGGGGAGTTTGTCGGGTACCTGGCACAGATTAGCAGGATTGAGGTATTTGGCTGGGAAACTGCTGTAAGGTATAAAGAATGGACACAGAAGGGAAGGGAAACCGAAGGAATTTTGAAAGATCTTGGCGCGGGAGGCATGGAACGTTTTTACAGGGCGGATGAGCGGGCAGCAGAACTTTCAGGACAGCTTTCTATAGCCTGCCGCAGCATGGGCGGGGAAAAAAGGCGGATAGCGGCTTGCGCCCTGCTTTCCCTGCGGATGGTGGTTCTGTGGAATAAGGTCGGGAAGTACCTTTTAGGAGAGGAAGCGGCAGGTACGTTAGCTGGGGAATTAGAAGCATGTCTTTACCATTATAAAGCATACTGGAGGGAGAATAGCAGGGAGGGCGATCTTGCCAGGGTGTCGGATGTGTTTTTCTGGTATGCAGATTTGCTGCGGGAAGGAAATGGAAAATAGGATGGGCGAGCCTGTGCATCGGGATGCTTTCCTAGTCGGATGGGGTGTATGTGTTGATATTGGGTATTATGGGGAAGGCCTGTATCAGGGTGTGGTGCAATATGGGATGATGGATGATGGCAGGGCGGTTATTATGCAGCCGGAAAGTGGGGGTAAAATCCAAGTGGCAGAAAAAGATCTCCTGCCATTATCCGCCCCGCCCAAATTCGTTTACGGGGAGCAGGTTTTGGTGATATCCCATCCGGGCATGGTGGGCACCGTACTTAAAATCCACTGGCATTTTAAGGAGGAACGCTGTTTTTATACGCTTCTGGTGGATGGAAAAATTCGGAGCAAACGATATTTTGATAATGATCTGAAAAAAATTAAAAAAAATGGTTGACATTTCCCAAAACCTGTTATATAATAAATCTCGTGTCACGGAGAGGACAGAACTGGCAATCATCGACCAGCAAAAACCGGGGTGTGGCTCAGTTTGGCTAGAGTGCCTGATTTGGGATCAGGAGGTCGCAGGTTCGAATCCTGTCACCCCGATTTTATGAGTTTTATGCTGATATGCAGGTGTGGTTCAATGGTAGAACACCAGCCTTCCAAGCTGGATACGTGGGTTCGATTCCCAT
>CAMWUU010000165.1 GCA_947177515.1 uncultured Lachnospiraceae bacterium | reverse complement strand
TTGCGAGGTCGATGAAGCAGGAAGCCCATTGGCTTTAGACAATGGGTAGTTCACTGGAAATATTCAAATTCTGGTTCGTATGCCCGCGATAGCGGACAGGAGGGTATAAATATGAGAAAAGGATTACAGAGGACTTTGGCGCTGCTGCTTACAGGGGTGCTTCTTGCTTCGTGTGGGGGGAAAAAGGAGGAAGAGCTGCCGGAACGGCTTTCGGGGAGTGCGGTGGAAGCCCATTATAAGGGAGTCGAATATGAACCTTATAACACGGAGGTCACGCAGGAGGAGATACAGGCAAGGATTGACAGTTTTGTTGATTCAATGGCATTATATCCGGAAGTTACGGATCGCGACGATGTGCGCGACGGTGATATTGTGAATATTGATTATACCGGTTATATGGACGGTGAGGCATTTGAGAATGGCAGTGACCAGGGATTTGATTTAACCATCGGTTCGGGGCGGTTTATTAGCGGGTTTGAAAGTGGTCTGATCGGTGCTAAGGTGGGCGAAACGGTGGATGTGGAAGCAACATTCCCAGATCCGTACCCAAATAACCTGGATTTCTCCGGGAAAAAGGCAGTTTTTACGGTGAAAGTGAATGCCATCAAACAAAAGCAGGCGGTGGAACTAACGGATGAGCTGGTTGCGGCGAACACGGATTATACGACCGTGGCAGACTACAGGGAATATATTGAAACAAGCCTGCGCACGCAGAAGGAAAATTACGCAAAAAGCAGCAAGGAAAGCCTTGTGATGAAAAATTTAATTGAAAATACGGAGTTTACCGGGATTGCGCAGGAGGATATCGACAGCTATTATGAGAGTTCGCGCAGTTATTACAGCAATCTGGCACAGGTTTACGAAAGTACTTACGGATATTCGTTCTCGATGTTTATCCTGTATTTCTTTGGATGTTCTAGTGAGGAGGAATATGAGAACCTTCTTCGCGAGCAGGCGGAGTTTGAGGTCAAGAGAACACTTATTCTGTATTATGTGATGGACAAGGAAGATCTCACATTGACCGATGAGGAGTATGAAGAGGCATTGCAACGCTATGCGACGCAGTACAATGTGACGGTGGAGGAACTTATTAAGCAGGTGGAGGAGTCGAAGATCCGTATGCTTGCGTTGCAGGAGAAGGCGGAGCAGTTGATTTATGACAGTGCCATGGCAGTGGGACTGGAGTAATGGTGGGAATGGTACCCGGATACAGGTTTTAGCTGTGGCAGTAGTGCTGTTTGCCGCAAAGCTGGCTGGTTATCTTTATAACAGATCAGTGTTTTTATAACAGCACAGAAAGAGGGATGAGATGAAGAAAAAATGGCTTGCAGTGTTGCTTTGCGGATGTCTTGCGTTTGCGGGATGCGGTTCAGGGGAGGACGGGGAGGAAGCCTCAAACAATGATGGGAACAAGGGTGAGAGCGGCTCGCTGATTTCCGGCAACAAGAATAATAATCAGGGAAGTCAGGATGAAAATTCAGGGAGTCCGACGGCATCACCGGATCTTTCAAACCCGGACCTAGATGGGGAGAATGTGCAGACAGGCCAGTACTGGCACCCGCAGGGCAGTGTGGTTTTAGGACAGTATACAGGTGTTTCAGTGGACAGGGTTTTGGCTGAAGTGTCGGATGAGGATGTAAAGAGTGAGATTGATTACCTGCTTAACCAGCACAGTGAACCGAAAGCGGTAGAAGGCCGCAATGTTGTGGAGAACGGCGATTATATCTGTGTGGATTACACGTTCTTTGTGGGCGGTGAGCAGGTGGATGAAGTCAAGGAGGAATACCTTACGGTTGGAAACGGGTATTACGATTTTGAGGAGAACCTGGTTGGTACCCTGATCGGGGAGTCCAAGACTGTTGAATGCGAGGTTCAGGATTATGCTTATAGCGACTATGTAGGACAGACTGGAACCTATATTGTGAACATTATATCGATTAATGAGCTGATTGTGCCGGAACTGACGGATGCATTTATTGCCGAGAAGACGGATTTTGATACGGTGGATGCATACAGGCAGGATATTTATGATACCCTTTTAGCTGAGGCGACTGAGGATGCGAGGGGCAGGGAAAGGGTTGCGGCATTTGAGAAAATAATGGAAAATTCAACTTTTTCCGGGATCAGCGATGCGGACATCCAGTCCTATGTGGATGAAACCATCGAATATTTTGAACAGTATGCTTCCATGTGGGGAATGGATGTGGAAAGCATTGTTTCGCTTTTCTATGGGGCATCCTATGAGGAGTTCCTTGCGCTGGCAAGGGAGGATGGCGAATATGCAGTAAAACAGTATCTGATCTTGGATGCGGTAATTAAGGATGCGGGGATTACGCTGACCGATGAGGAATATACGGAGGCGCTGGCCGCATATGCTGCGGAAAATGATTTTGCATCGCCGGAGGAAGTGGAGGAAACCTATTACAAGGAAGACCTTGTGGAGCAGTTCCTGCGAGATAAGGCATATGATATGATCGTGGATTCGATGGTTGTCAGTTAGAAGAAAAACACCCCGCAAGTCCTGCACCCAGGGAAACGGGGTGTTTTCCGTGTAAAAAAGGGTTGCTTTTTGTCTTTTGGTTGATTATAATAAATTTAAGACTCGAAAACGATTTAGCATTTGGGGGATGATTATGGTATCAGTAAAAGATATTGCGGCGCGCTGTAATGTTTCTGTTGCAACGGTTAGTAAGGCGCTTAACGGGTACAGCGACATCAGCAGGGAGAAGAGGGACTATATCAACGCGGTGGCAAAGGAAATGGGGTATTTCCCTAATTCTGCTGCAATCGCACTGAAAACAAACCGCACGTACAATATCGGCATCCTGTTTTTAGATGCGGCGAACAACGGGCTGATGAATGAACATTTTGCGAGGGTATTGCAGGGTGTGAAGGTGGAGGCGGAGTCAAGGGGATACGATATCACCTTTATCAACCACCATATCGGCGCGCGGACAATGACTTACACGGAACATTGCCATTACCGTGGCGTGGACGGGGTAGTAATCGCCTGCATCGATTTTGATGAACCGGAAATTATTGAGCTGGTTAACAGCGGGATCCCAGTCGTGACCATCGACCATGTGTTCCATAATATCACCTCCGTGATTTCGGATAATGTGAAGGGTGTGCGCGATCTGGTGCTGTATGCCCACAGTATGGGGCACCATAAGATTGCATTTATCCATGGGGACGATTCTTCCGTGTCCAGGGATCGTCTTGCAAGTTATTACCGCACATTGGATGAGCTAAACATAAAGGTGCCGGAGAGCTATGTGTTAGTCTGTCCTTACCGCGATGCGGAAATGGCGGCAAAGAGGACAAAGCAGCTTCTGGCAGAAAAGGAGCGGCCAACCTGCATTTTGTACCCGGATGATTTTACGGCAGTCAGCGGGATCAGTGTGATTGAGCAGGAGGGGTTACGTATCCCGGAGGATATCTCAGTGATTGGATATGATGGCAACAGCTATGCGCGGGCAATGGAACCGGCGCTGACCACCCTGGCACAGGATTCCGAAGTGCTTGGGCGTTGTGCTGCAGCGCACCTTGTCCAGATGATTGAAAAGCCGAAGACGGCGCTGGTGGAGCGCGTGGTAGTGGAAGGGAAGGTTATGGTTGGACGCTCTGTTAAAAAATTGTAGGTGAAAAAGCCCTGTGTATGGCAGATAACAGCAGGGCTTCTTTTTATTTTGTGGGGGATAAAAAAAGATGATTGAAGAACGGGGAAAAATATGGTATAGTGATAGCGGGTTTTCGGGAGTTATTACTAAAGTGTGTCATGGCGCATTGCAGCGGGCAACCAGGATACGGAATGTATACAGGGAATATGGAAGAACAGTATGGCATCTTTCTAAAAAGCGGCTGCGGCATGACCGTGGGTGTGAAAGGAGCAGGACATGCAGATCGATGAGAAGACAATGAAAGAACTGGTAGATGCCGGGATTGACATGGAGGAGGCATCCGAACGCTTTATGGGGAATATGGATATGGTTGTAAAATTTTTGAAGAAATTCCCTGCTGACCCGAATTACGGGTTATTGGAAGAGGCGCTGAAAAACAGAGAAGCAAAAAAGGCGCTTTCAGCTTCCCATATTTTAAAGGGGGTATGCGGGAATCTTTCGATGAACGTGATGCACAATCTGTTTTCAGAACAGGTCGAACACATACGGGCGAATAACTGGGAGGCTGTCCTTAATGTGATGGGGGATATCCGCACGGAGTATGAAAAGGTGAATGCGGCGCTGGCAAAGTTGCCGTAAATATGGTTATCCCATACAGTGTTTTGTGGGGTTCGATTTGTTGGTTTGGCTAGTACTACAGCGAACAATCAGAACGGTATTAGAGGCTGCCATTATGATGTTCGCTGTAGTGTTAACTCGGTCTTATGTGCATTATAATATCCAAATAAATTGTAATGCACAGATCACAGAAAGCAGGATTTAGATATACATTTTTAGAAGAAATTACAAAATGTTTCCGGATCTTCATGGAACTGGTTGCGGTTTAGGCTTTCGATCTTTTGCATTTCCTCCGCGTCCAGTTCAAAATCGAAAATCTGTGAATTTTGTAAAATGCGTTCCGCATGTACGGATTTCGGGATGGTAATAATCCCGTTTTGCACATCCCAGCGCAGGATGGTCTGGGCAACGCTTTTGCCGTATTTCTGCCCGATGGCAGCGATGGTGGGATCTGTGATCAGCTCCTTATTGTCGCGCCCAAGTGGGCTCAGTGCTTCACAGGCAATCCCATGTTCTTTTAAGTATCTGCGCAAGTCTTTTTTCGTATTATACGGGTGGATTTCCACCTGGTCAACGGCAGGTTTTATTTTTGCATCCTGCATCAGCGTATCAATATGATGTTCTAGGAAGTTGGAAACACCAATTGATTTCAAATTTTTTCCGTCGCAGAGTTCCTCTAACACCGCCCAGCTTTCTTTAAAAGCCTCCGGCACTGGCCAGTGCAGCAGGTAGAGGTCGATGTAGCCGATATTAAGCCGCTCCATGCTCTTGTAGAATGCTTCCGACTGACGGTGGGAACGCTGTTCTGTGTTCCAAAGTTTTGTTGTTACAAATATTTCTTTGCGGGGGATGCCGCTCTCACGCACCGCCCTGCCAACTGCTTCTTCATTTCCGTACAGCGAAGCGGTGTCAATATGCCGGTAACCTGCTTCTAGTGCGCAGCGGACGGCGTTGTAGGTCTGGTTGGCAGACTGGAATACGCCAAGACCAAGAAGCGGCATTTTTTCCCCATTGTTCAGTGTGACATTCGTTCTGATATCCATAAGAACCTCCATAAGAAAAAGTAGTTTACAAAAGCGATTATAAATGCTAAAGTAGGCTTTAGGTCAAGAAGAAATAATTATTTTTTGGGGGGCTTTTATGGGGAATGGGGAAAAAAAGGGATTTTTAACGGTTAAGGAGGTTGCGAAGAGAACCGGGCTGTCGATCCCAACCCTTCGCTATTATGACCGTGAGGGGCTTACGCCGCAGATTTCGCGAAGTGCGGGTGGCATTAGGCAGTATACCGAGGAGGATGTTTGCTGGCTAGAATTAATCTGTTGCCTGAAACACAGTGGGATGGCGCTTTCTGATATCCGAAAGTTTGTGGGGCTTTGCCTGGAAGGGGAAGATGGTGTCAGGGAGAAAAAAGAAGTCCTGCTGAAACAAAAAGAACATATCCTTGCACAGATTAGGCAGCTTTTGTGCAGCCTGGAATTGATTGAATGTAAGCTAAAGAATTACAGGGAGATTGGTGCTTCCATGTCCCGTGAAATTTCACAAAAAAGGAAGGAAAGACAGTGCAGTGACTCTGTTTGGTGGAGGAGAAAGAAGAATGGCGCAGCGGGGTTTGCCGATGGATTGGCACCTGTGCGCCCTTAGATAGGAGGGGGAGTTTATGCAGCAGAATGAAGCACAGAAAATGGCAATCGCGCACCAGAAAGGACCGATGATGGTGCTTGCAGGTCCGGGTTCAGGGAAGACGACGGTTATCACAAACCGGGTGAAGGTGCTTGTCGAAGAATGCGGGATAAAACCGGAGCGCATCTTAGTCATCACTTTTACAAAAGCGGCGGCAACGGAGATGCGCGGGCGCTTTGAGAAACTGATGGGTGCACCCTGCGGGGTTAATTTCGGGACATTCCACGCTGTGTATTTTAAAATATTAAAATATGCCTATCATTATGATGCGTCCTGTATTATAAGGGAGGAGGAGCGATATCAGTTTTTCCGTGACTATATTGCAAAGCTAAACCTTGAGATTGAGGATGAAAAGGAATTTATCGAAGGGATTTGCAGCGAGATCAGCCTGGTTAAAGGGGAGCGTGTGGACATTGAACATTATTATTCCATGAACTGCTCGGAGGAGAATTTTAAGAAAATCTACCGTGCATATGAAGGAATGCTGCGCTCAGCGAACAAAATCGATTTTGACGATATGCTGCTTTTATGTTATGAACTTCTGACACAGAGGCCGGATATCCTTTCCATGTGGCAGAAATTTTATGAGTACATACTGATCGATGAGTTCCAGGATATCAACCGTGTACAGTACGATATCATAAGGCTGCTTGCACTACCGCAGAACAACCTTTTTATTGTAGGTGACGACGACCAGAGTATTTACCGTTTCCGCGGGGCGAAACCGGAGATTATGCTGAATTTCCCAAAGGATTACCCGGATTGCGCCAAGGTACTCTTAGATGTTAATTACCGTTCGGCGGCGGATATTGTGGAGGCGGCGGGCAGGCTGATTGCGGCGAACACAAAGCGTTTCCCGAAAAAAATCCGCGCAGTGCATCCGCGTGAAAATGCGGTTCGGGTGCTGGAATTTGCGGATATGAAGGCACAGAATGAATCCATAGTCAGGGAATTGCTTGCGTACCATGAAAACGGCGGCCAGTATAGTGATGTAGCGGTTTTATACCGGACAAACACACAGCCGGGGGCGCTGGCGGAAAAGTTTATGGAATATAATATCCCTTTCTCGATGAAGGATTCCCTGCCGAATATATATGAACACTGGCTGGCAAAAAATATCTTGGCTTATATCCGCCTGGCACTTGGGGAGAATGACCGATCCCTCTATTTCCAAGTGATGAACCGCCCGAAACGCTATCTTTCCCGTGAGGCTTTCCCGGATTCAAAGGTTGACTTAAAGAAGGTAAAACAGTATTATTACAGCCAGGCAGGCAAGGGTTATGTAGTGGAGCGTATTGATAAGCTTGAGCAGGATCTGGGGCTGTTGGCAAAGACAAGCCCCTATGCGGCGGTAAATTATATCCGGCGCGCGGTTGGGTACGATGACTATCTGCGGGAGTATGCGCAGTTAAGGCGTATCCATGAGGAAGACCTGTTTGATTTACTCTCGCAGCTTCAGGAAGCTGCGAGGGAGTATGGGACTTTTGCGGAATGGTTTGCGCATATGGAGGAGTACCGCGCGGAATTGGAAAAGCAGAGTGTAAAAAAGAATGACAGGGAGCAGGATGCGGTGGCTTTTATGACCTTCCATGGCTCAAAAGTCTTAGAATTCCACCATGTCTATTTAGTGGATGCCAACGAGGCGCTCACACCGAATCATAAAGTGGTGCAGAAGGAGGATATGGAG
>CAMWUU010000164.1 GCA_947177515.1 uncultured Lachnospiraceae bacterium | reverse complement strand
ATTGATAGATATAATCATGAAAAAACTAAAATACCGAAAGAAATTTCCTTATTTCCTTGATTCGAAAAATCAGATAGATTATAATAATAAACAGGAAACTGCTTCCACTTTATGCGGTTTTACTTTTCAGTTTTTAATGGAGGTTGTACCATGAACGATTTTGCTAAAAATTTCTCCCTAGAGGGGAAGATCGCGCTGATCACCGGCGCATCCTACGGCATCGGTTTTGCAATTGCAAAGGCTTATGCTGCGGCGGGCGCAACAATTGTGTTTAATGATATTAAGCAGGAACTTGTGGACCAAGGTCTTCTCGCTTATGAGGAATGCGGCATTAAGGCGCACGGCTATGTGTGCGATGTTACGGACGAAACCGCAGTAAATGCATTGGTTGCAAAGATAGAAAAGGAAATCGGCGTGATTGATATCCTTGTAAACAATGCCGGCATTATCAAGCGCATCCCAATGTGCGATATGACTGCAGAACAATTCCGCCAGGTGATCGATGTAGACCTGAACGCGCCTTTTATCGTATCAAAAGCCGTGATCCCATCCATGATCAAAAAAGGCCACGGAAAAATCATTAATATATGCTCCATGATGAGCGAGCTTGGCCGTGAAACGGTTTCCGCCTACGCTGCTGCAAAGGGCGGACTTAAGATGCTGACCAGAAATATTGCCTCCGAGTACGGCGAATTCAATATCCAGTGCAACGGGATCGGTCCTGGCTATATCGCGACACCTCAGACTGCGCCATTACGTGAAATCCAGCCTGACGGCTCCCGCCACCCGTTTGACCAGTTCATCATCGCAAAGACCCCTGCAGCCCGCTGGGGCGAGGCCGAGGATCTGCAAGGACCTGCTGTTTTCCTCGCATCGGATGCGTCGAATTTTGTCAACGGACATGTCCTGTATGTTGATGGCGGTATTCTTGCCTATATCGGGAAACAGCCGAAATAGACACAACTAATTTCCAAAAAATTCCTATAGCAGCAAACAAATCATCGGGCAGGGGGATTAACTTTCTCCTGCCCGATGATTTGTCTGTGCCAGTTTTTTTATTTCCCAAGATATTCTTCCATCGCTTCCATCCGTTCCTGCATCATTAGGCATCCTTCATTGTAGAGCCTGCGCAGCCGTTCCACATCTTTTTCAATCCTTGCGATCTCCACCGGCTTTTTAGGACGGATCACAAAAATCTTCCCTTCCTGTTCCAATTCTGTAATCTCTTTCTGCATCGCATTATAATTTTCTGGCACCTCAATCAGGCGTTTTACCAGGGCAGGATATTTTCTATAATACTTTGTATAGGTTAGTTTCATTGCTCTTGATGTCGCTGGTTTTTCATAACCCGCCTGCCTGGTCAGTACCAGCACAATCCTGTTGTAACCCTGATTTATGGCGCGCTGGTAGGCGATGGGGACAGAAATCCCTCCATCTAAGTAGCGCTTCCCATTTAAGTTTATCATGGAGGAAATGACCGGCATACTGCTCGAAGCCGCGGAAGCCCGCATAATCTCGGGTTCCCTTCCCTTCTCAAAATATTCCGCCTCCCCTGTCACACAATTTGTAGCAACCACTTCAAAACGCTGCTCTGAGGCAAAGAATGTACGCGCATCAAATGGCACCAGCACATCCGCAAGTTCACCGAAAAGGAAACGGAAATTGAAGATCCCGCCATTGCTCACAATATTCCTCACACCGAGATAGCGCGGATCGTTTACATAGTCCAGGTTAATATCCCTGCTCCGCCCCTTTTGTTTCGACACATAATTGATCCCGTTTAAAGAACCTGCGGAAACCCCGTTCACATACGCAAACTCTGTCCCCCGCTCCATCAGTACATCCAGCACACCCGCCGTAAACATCCCGCGCAGCGCACCGCCCTCCAATACCAAAGCTGCATTTACCATGATAATTTAAAATCCCCCCCAAAACATTTTTTCCACTCGTCAAAGCTTTCTACTTCAGACAGATAAACATTAGTAAACATCCCATTGTGGCTTACATCCCTGCCAAACCAGGCTGGTGGCACAAAATCCGCCGCCTCCGCCTCACTTTTAAATTCTACCTCCACAAAAACCAGCCCTAAAAGCCTTCCGCAAAATACGTCAAGTTCTGCCTTCCTTCCCCCAGAAAGCGGCAAAATATAGCGGTTCTTCTCCACTAAAGCACCATCAATCTTTTCCCTTAGATGCCCATAAGCATCCTTTGTTAAAGGCAGTTCCACCTCTTCATTTTTTATTGCGATATCCTGGGAAAGTCCTGCTTTGGACTTGTAAGTCAGGATATAGTCCTCATTACTTTTACGTATCCGCACCACCGGTTCCCGGCAAAGATAACCCTGCTCGATCTTTTTTACCTGCGCCCGGGAGAGGTCCGGCATGGTTTTCACCAGATATTTTCTCTCAATCTCCATTGTCCCCCATCCTTTCTGTACTACCTTTTTCTATCTTTCCACTCCACCCTGCATCCTCCCCACTTCATCGCTAACCTCCCATCGCCACACCGTTTCCTCCTTTTCATACACTGCCCCATCCTTTGCTTTCGCAGCATTTTTACAGTATCTTACAGCCATGCAGCATGTATAAATTATAACCACACGCAGATAATATCCTTACTTTTAAGGGTTATATTACTTCTGGGAGGCTGATATGAAAAAAAATTTTGTCACTGATTTTATGCGCTGCGGCGCTTCCGGCTGGTGTATGGAATGCATGTGGACCGGTATGGATTCCATTTTTTTCCATAAAGACCGGCAGCTTTCCTGCCGGACTTCTGTCTGGATGTTCCCCATCTACGGCATGGCCGCCTGCTTCTCCCCCATGTGCAAAAAACTTGGGAAACATAATTCTTTCATCCGTGGTACAATCTATATGCTTTGCATTTATGCCACGGAATATACCACGGGTTCCCTCCTGAAAAAATGGGATGCCTGCCCTTGGGATTACAGCAAGTCAAAATGGAATTACCGCGGATTAATCCGTTTTGATTATGCACCTGCATGGTTTTTTGCCGGATTATTTTATGAAAAGCTGCTGGGGCGTGTATAAATCGTCGCCCCGGCAGCTTTTTATGTTTAATCGTTATCCCCATCCTCTGAATCATCGCTCCCCACATCGACATTGTATCGTGTCCTGCGGCGCAGCCTCGCTTCCTCCGATGCGCGTATAAGATATTCCTTGATTTCCTTGGAATGCCTGATATGTTTGAGTTCAAGTGTCGGGTCGGTGGTATCCCCCGTGTAGCAGATCACCGTACCCAGTTTAAACATCCGCTCCATCAGGGAACGCGTTAAGCGAACATCCTGCACCTTGTACATGTAAGCGTCATCCTCCGTCGTCGTCAAAAAACCCCTGCGGATATTGATCTTTTCCTGACCAATCGAATATTTTGTGAAATACAGAGGAAGCCCCAAAAACTTTGTCCTCTTCTTCTCGACATAATCATACTCGGAACCGCTCCCCCTGCTTTCCATTATCTCCTCGTTTTCCTGCCCCATGAACCTTCCTCCATTCTATACAATATCCGCGCCTATTTCTTTAATGCGATAATCGAAGTGTAGGTATCCCTCGAAATAATCACATTTGTTATATTATCTTCCGCTTTTTCCGGTATCCTAAAAAGTACGAATCCCCCACAGCTCTCCCCCGGCGCAAGCGTCGTTTCCATATAAAGCATATCCCCTGCCAATGCGGTAATCATCGGAGGGATAAAATTCCTCTCCTTGCAGTCAAGCTGGTAATTAATACTCTGCTTCGAGAAATCGAACACTTGTTCGATTCCTGCAGTATTTTTCAGGGTAAAATTAAGTTTGACCACCTTTTTTCCCTGCTCATAAGGAACCACATAACCATTTGTTTCCTCAATTTGGTTAACCACCTCGAAGTCATCATATGTAACAAGTAGCCCTTCCAGACCATATACATCCTCCAGGGAAGCATTCTCTTTTACTTCTGCGATATCCCCCCCGCCTAAGCCACCATTCCCTTTGTTCCCGGCGGCAGTCGTCGGTTCAGGGGTGGGACTTGGTGCCGGTGTTGGGCTAGGTATCGGCGTTGGGCTGACCAGCGCCTGCGTGTAGCCTGCATCGTTGCGCAAAAGTACCCCTGCGGCATACTCCGCAATGATATTCTTTTCTTCTTCTGTCAGCGGATAAGTTTCCGCCAGGCAACCATTCAATATAACAAGCGAAGCTGCTGCTGCCGCTGCTATCCATATTTTTTTTCTCACAAGGCACCCCTCCAAATCCTTAATACACCTTATCATACCACGATTTCAGGATTTCGGCAATCGTTATCTCGGAAATTTTTCATTTGTCCATACAATTTCCAAACATTTACACATCCGGACAGGAAAAATCCCTAAACACCAACCTTTTTACCTTCACACCTGTGCATCTAACTCACACCAGAATTCCACCCCGCCCTCATGGTTAATTACACCGCACTCCCGGTTATGCGAAGCCATGATTGCGCGCACAATGGACAGCCCTATGCCGCTGCCGCCATATTCCCTGGTGCGTGCCTTATCCACCTTATAAAACTTGATCCATACCTTGTCAAGTTCTTCCTCCGGGATGCGCTCCCCGGTATTGTAGACTGCAACGCGCACACGCTCCCCCATGCGGATAAGCTTGATCTCGATAATGTTCGCACCGGATACATGGTTTAGGGCATTGCTGACATAATTGGTAATCACTTCCTCAATCATATACTCATCCGCCCAGATATACAAAGGTTTTGTTTCCTCAAATATCACACGCACCTGCTTCTGCTTTATCAGGATATCCACGGACTGCAAAATTGACCGGATTAACGCCACCACGTCAAAGCGCCCCATCTCCACCTGGTTCTGCCCGAATTCAAGCTGGTTTAAGGTAAGAAGTTTCTTTACCATCTTATTCATTTTCTGCGCTTCATCAATAATGACATCGCAATAAAACTGCCTGCTTTCCGCATCCTCATTAATATTGTCCTCAAGCCCTTCCGCATAGCCCTGGATCAGGGCAATCGGCGTTTTTAACTCGTGGGTCACATTAGAGAGGAAATCCTTGCGCATCTCATCGATCTGGATTTTATTCTGGATATCCGACTGCAACTCATTATTCGCACTTTTTAACTCAGAAATGGTCTGTTCGAGCCGCTCCGATAACTCGTTCATACTATTGCCCAAAAGCCCGATCTCATCCTTTGTCCTTCCTTTGTATTTCACATCAAAATCAAGCTGTGACATTTTTTTGGAAATTTCTGCCAATTCCAGGATGGGCTTTGTAAAGTTCCTGCTTACAAAAAAGATCACGACCGAGCCAAGCACCGCCACAATCCCCCCGACATATGCGAGGAAGCGGCTTGCAATCCTGGCACTCTCCTGGATACTCTCATAATTTGTCCGGATAAATACTTCCACACCATTTCCAAGCACACTGTACAGGTCAATATAATTCGCGTCCTGACGCTTGTCATACTGGGAAAAAACATCATATTCCCCATCCGAATACAATAGTTCAACATCCGTGATCTGGTACCCCGGATTAATTCCAAACACGTAGGTGATACGGGAATATGTCATACGCTCCCGCGCCGTTTTGGACGTGTTCGAGCCGGCAACTAAGGAATCCTTGATAATATACACATCAATATTGTTCCCTGAGGCAATCTCATTTAGGCGCTCAATCTGTATATCTGTAAACCCGATAATCTGGTCAATCTTTTCCTCCAAAATCAGATTTTTCACTTCCTCGAAGCTGCTGCCTAAGGTACTGACCTTCGTATGCCGGTAATAATCCCCCAAAAACCCCCGATCCAATATCCAACATAACAAAATCATCATTGCCATGCAGAATACAAGTACGAATGTGATTTTAAACCGCAGTGAATGCCTCAACGTCCTCTCTCCTTACTTCAACCTCTGCAACGCCTTCCCGCACAGGATAGCAGATACTGCATTGCACCTGCTTTAAACGGATGCTTCAAATTTATATCCCATCCCCCAGATGGTCTTGATGCAGTCGCCCTTCGCCCCCATCTTGCTGCGCAGCTTTTTCACATGTGTGTCTATTGTCCGTGCATCCCCAAAATAATCATAATTCCAGACATTATTCAGAATCTTCTCCCTCGAGAGCGCCACACCCTTATTAATCATAAAATACGTAAGCAGTTCAAATTCCTTAACGGACAGCTCAATCTCCCCGCCATCGATTGTTACACGGTGTGCAGTCCGGTCGACCACGATACCGCCCTCCTCAAGTTTTCCCTCCTCGGTCTGCATTGTCCTGCGCAGGACGGCATCCACACGCGCCACCAAAATCTTTGGGCTGAACGGCTTTGATATGTACTCGTCCACTCCCATCTCAAAACCCATCAGTTCATCCCTCTCATCACTCTTGGCTGTCAACATGATAATCGGCACCTTTGAATACTGGCGGATCTCACGGCAGAGCTGCCACCCGTCCATCTTTGGCATCATAACATCCGTAATCACCAGCGCAATATCATTCTGCTGGAAAAAAACATCCAGTGCTTCTTCCCCGTTTTCGGCTTCCACCACATAGTACCCACCCTTTACCAGAAAGTCCCTGACAAGTTTGCGCATACGGCTCTCGTCATCCACCACGAGTACCTTTAACTGTCCCATATTCCTTCCTCCATTCCCCTCATCCTATTTCCATAAATTTACTGTCCAATACCAAGTTCGCGCTCCCTTGCCCCAACGGCCTCCTCGCGCTCCCTTAGTTCCTGCTCCCACGCAGCATATTTATTCTGCACTTGAACCTCCGCGTCCACCAAAGGCGAATTCGGTCCAAACATGGTAATCAGGAACATAACTACGATTGCCACACAAAGGAAAAAAGCCACAATCCGTGCATTCCTAAGCTTCATTTGGTACTGCTGCGCCAGTACACGGTTTTTATCCTCCATCTCGCGGGAGAAAAGTTCCGCACTCTTTTTTTTCTTACGGGGCAATGTGACCGGTATGCCGGGAATTTCCTCTTCTTTCCTAGCGGTGAGAAGTCCCCTGCGCAGCTCCAGCAAAAACGCAGTCCCGATCGGCGTGGTAAAAGTCTTTTTTTCTACCAGCCCGCAATATACTTTATACACGGTCTGCAGATCGGAAAGGTTGGTTTTCGCCCTTATATACTGGATTGACTCTTCCTCCCTTTTCGCTTCCTCCCACTCCGCCTTCGTGCCAAATGAATACCCATCCACCACAAAACGCTCGTTTTCCTTCATATCGCCCCTCCCTTTTAATTCCTCACTCAGGCTGGTACAAAAGCACCTCGATGGATTCAATCACAACCGGAGTAAGCGGCTTGGCATCATCATCCGTTTCCACACCTGCCACGGCATCGAGTACATCATATCCTGCAAGAACCTGCCCGAAAACCGTATGGTGGGAAAACAGCCACGGGGTTCCGCCATAAACCTCATAGCGTGCCACCTGCTCATCGGTAAGTTCCGTACCATAACCTGCCTTGATATATTCCTTTAGCGTCATGCCCTCATACTGCGCATTCAGAAGAGTTTCCATCTGCAAAACGGAATCCTTGTCCGCCTGCACAATAAAGAACTGGCTTCCGTTCGTGTCCGCCTGACCGATATTAGCCATGCAAAGTGCCCCGCGGTATGGATGCAGTTCCTGGTCAAACTCATCGGCAAACGACTCTCCCCAGATAC
>CAMWUU010000163.1 GCA_947177515.1 uncultured Lachnospiraceae bacterium | reverse complement strand
CCCTTTGGGGGCGGCTGATAATATGCAAAACCTGTCTTTGCTCACCTGTGCGGATGAGGATGCGGTTTTTGATGCGCTGGAAAATGGCGTGGCGGCATTTGGCCTGCTGCCGGAGGATGCCCTGTTTTCCCGTTATCCGGCAACGGATTATAATATAGTTTACAAAATTTCCCAATACAGCGGACAAATGGGAGTTTGCACAATGAAACAGGAATATGCCCCGCTGGTTTTGATACTGGATCGTTATCTTACGCAAACGCAGGAGGGTGACATGCTGCGGGAGGCGATACGCGCCAGGCAGCAAAGTATCCGGCAGGAAAAAATTTTTGCCGGGGAAAAAAAGGTTTTGACAAGGCTTGCTGCAAAAGGCGGGGACTTTCGATATGCGCAGGCGGGACTGGATGAGGTACCTTTTTTTTGGCATAACGGGGATGGCGCGCATGGGGAACTGGTGGATTTCCTGGCGTTTGTGGAGGATGTAACAGGATTTTCTTTTCAGGAAAGCAGCTATGTTGGGGCGCAAGCCGTACAGGCGCTAGATGACGGGGAGATTTTGTTTGTATCCGGTATGCCCTTTATAGGGGGCGGGCAGGCTTACTGCTTTGCAGCGACGGGGATGGACTGGCTGGTGCCCGTTGTGCCGGCGGCGGATAAAGAAGTGTTTTGCGTGGGGGAGGAAGAGGTACGTACTGCCCTGACGCAGCGGTACTGGGGTGTTGTGCAGGACTTTTTGCCGCTTCTTTCGGGAACGGAGTTTGATGGCCATACGGTAGGATTTTCGGATGGGAAGGCGCTTTATGAAGCAATGCAAAGGGGCGAGATCAGCGGGATGCTGATTGGTCAGGAAAGTTATGATGCGCTCTTACTGTCCGGGGAAATCGGATATGTAATGTTAACGGATCCGGTGCTTTTAGAAATTCGCTTCCCTTTTGCGTGCGGGCTGGCCTTTGTAAAAGAAAACCGTGAGGAAGCGGAATGTTTTGGCCGCCTCTGGGAATTCTACCGCCTTTTACATACGGAGGATGAAAGCGCCCCAGGGTGGTACCGTGCAGAGTTTGAAAAGGTTAAAAGGGAGGTTTCTGGCCTTACCCGGGCAGTGTGGGGCTTGGGCGCAGCGGTGGTTTTGTTTTCAGCCGCTTTTGTTTTGTCGCGCCGTTCGGCAAAACGAAAGCGCAGGGGATAGGATCAAACCTAAAGAAATATTTAGGATTCCTACAGGTTTCTCTTTTGATATGCTATTTATAATGCAAGTCGGAAAATAAATAGTATATGGAGGGATACCTATGGTTCCGTTTCTTGTGGAATTTATAAAGCATCCGAGATTCATCGGTGCAGTAGCGCCAAGTGGCAGGGCACTTGCAGAAAAAATGATGGGAACAGTCCGTTTTGACCGCGCCCGTGCCATTGTGGAATATGGTTCGGGAACAGGGGTTTTTACGAGGCGGCTGCTTGCGCGAAGAAGGGAAGATACTAAGCTTATCCTGATTGAAAATAACCCTGTATTCTACTGCCGGCTCCAAAAAGAGTTCGGCGGACAGAGGGATGTTTATCTGTTTTGCGGCAGTGCAGAGGATGTGAATGACTATCTGGCACAGTGTGGTATTTCTTCGGCGGATTTTATTGTTTCGGGTCTGCCCTTTGCTTCGCTGCCAAAGCAGATGTCAGAAAACATCCTTTCAGCCACATGTAAGGCGCTCGGAAAAAAAGGGAGATTTATCACATTCCAGTACAGCATGGTCAGAAGGAAGTTTTTTGAGAGGTATTTTTCGATTGACGGACGGTTGCTGGAAATGAAAAACCTCCCCCCGGCCTATGTTCTTGTGATGCGTGCGAAAAAACTTTGCCGGGGAAGAACAGAAGAAAATTAGGAAAGGGGCGTAGGATAATGGATGGGCTGGCCGCGGATGAATATATTTTGATTGTGGACGACGATAAGGATATCCGGAACCTCCTTGGGATTTATCTGGAAAACGAAGGTTTTAAATATATAAAATGCGACTGTGCAATGCGTGCACTCGAGGTATTGGCAGAATACAGGATTGCCCTGATTTTACTTGATGTGATGATGCCGGGGATGGATGGGATTACGGCATGTATAAAAATACGCCAGAGCGCGAGGATGCCGATTATCTTTTTGTCAGCCAAGGCGGAGGATATGGATATTGTGCAGGGATTGATGGCTGGAGGGGATGATTATATTGTAAAGCCCTTTCAGCCCATTCAGTTACTTTCGCGCGTCAAAGCCCAACTGAGGCGTTACCGGCAGTATAACGGGGGGAGCAGTACCGATAAGCTTTTGCATTATGAGGAGTTAACCCTCGACCCGAAGGGGCGACAGGCATGGATAAACGGAAGGGAAATCCGCTTTACTACAAAGGAATTTGAGATTTTGCAGTTACTTATCATCAATAAAGGTATGGTATTATCCATCCCCCAGATTTATGAGAGGGTGTGGAAGGAGGAATTTTGCCATTCTGAGAATACGGTGATGATGCATATCGCAAACCTTAGGAACAAGCTGCGGGAAGCGACAGGAGGGGAGGAATATGTCCGAACGGAGTGGGGCAGGGGATACAGGCTATAGGAAAAAGCCTGTCAATCTTGCAGGAGGCTGTATTGTGGGGCTGTTATTGGCAGCGATCCTGCGCAGTGAGCGAATTTTTGTACTTGCCTATCTGATGCCGGGGGAAGAAGGTTGGAGGGTGATTTTGGTGCGTGCCATATTTGATTTGTGCGCACTTGCTATTTTTCTGTGTGTCCTCCGATATTTCCTGAAAATGAAAAGCAGGAAACTGACAGTCTATTATCTGGTGGCCATCCTGATTTCGGCAACGGCGGCAGTCCTTTCTGCCATGTCCGTTGTTATGGCTTTAAAAGACTGGTTCCTTGGCAGGGTTGATTCCGGATTCTGGGATACGAGGGGCGGAACGTTTTTGATGGTAAATATCCCCTATTTTTTTCTTGTGCTTCTGGCGGCGGTATTCTCCGGTGTTTTTGCGCTTCTTACAAGAGGAAGGGTAAAATATATCGAGTATATTTCGGGGGAGGTTAAGATTATTGAAAATAACGGGTTCGGACGGAAACTGATGCTTTCCGGCGAGGACGAGATCACAGATTTATGCAGGAGTATCAACCATTTATCGCAAAAGCTTTTGGAGAAGGAACAGGCGGGGCAGGAGATGGAGAGGCGGAAGAATGAACTGATTACCAATGTTTCCCATGACTTGCGCAGTCCGCTGGCCTCGGTGGTTGGTTATGTACAGTTGCTGAAAAAGGAAGGGGTATCAAATCCCGAAAAATTTGAAGAGTATATCGATGTGGTGGATCGGCGGCTACAAGGACTTGCCTGTCTGGTAAACGAACTGTTCGAGCTGACAAAGCTGAATGGATCGGATGTGGAGATGAACTTTTTATATACGGATATGGTAGCCCTGCTCTGGCACTTAGCCTGTGAGAATGAGATACTTTTGCAGCAGGCGGGAATTGGACTTGTAAAGGATATTGTGGATGCGCGCTTTGAGATGGAAGTGGATGTGGGCAAGATGGTGCGCGTGATCCAGAATCTTTTTGATAATGCGGGGAAGTATGCAAAGGAAGCTTCAGAGGTCTTGTTTTGTGTTTCCTGCACGGATGAAGTGCTTGAAATCCGGATGCAAAATCTGGTGGAACATCCGCAGGGGCTTTGCGGGGACAGATTGTTTGAGCGGTTTTATAAGGGCGATACTTCCCGTGGGGAGGAGTCCGGCTCCGGATTGGGGCTTGCGATTGTGAAAAGGATTGTAAGCCTGCATGGCGGGAAAATTGAAGCCATAGTGAAGGGGGAATTGCTCTGCATCCGGATAAGCTTTTCTAAAGCGGATAAAAAAACATAAAAAACTAGTTGACAAACGGACAAGCCCCTGATATAATAAAGTCCGTAGTCGCGCAGGGGCTGGAAAGAATAACCTGTGCGGTATGTGTCAACGGGATCTTAGCTCAGCTGGGAGAGCATCTGCCTTACAAGCAGAGGGTCATAGGTTCGAACCCTATAGGTCCCATTTTTACAGCTTATAGCTCAGCTTATGGCTGTAATGTGGCGAAGTAGCTCAGTTGGCTAGAGCACACGGTTCATACCCGTGGTGTCGGGGGTTCAAATCCCTTCTTCGCTACTTTGGGAGAGATAAGGTGACTTATCTCTCTTTTTGTATGTGCGGGGGTATTTGCCGCAGGGATGTATCACATACCCATAAAGTGGGGAAAATCTATCCGGCGAGGGTATGATTTTTAATGGATGCGGATTTTGTGGCGAAAGGAAAGGAGAAGAAGAATGAGGATCGGAACCGGTTATGATGTGCACCGCCTTGTGCCGGATCGGGAACTTGTGCTTGGCGGCGTGCGGATTGCATATGAGAAGGGACTTCTCGGGCATTCGGATGCGGATGTCCTGGTGCATGCGGTGATGGATGCCCTGCTCGGAGCGGCAGCGCTCGGCGATATCGGCAGGCATTTTCCGGACAGCGACGAACAGTATCGGGGTGCAAGCAGCCTGAAACTTCTAAAGGATGTGGGAGATCTGCTATCACAGGAGCATTATCTGGTTGGTAATATTGACGCTACAATTATTGCGCAGCATCCGAAGCTTGCGGAATATTTGCCGACGATGGGGGAAAATATTGCTTCCGTGCTCGGGATTGAGAAAAATCAGGTCAATATCAAGGCAACCACGGAGGAGGGACTTGGTTTTACCGGTGCCGGCGAGGGAATTGCGGCGCAGGCTGTGGCACTCTTAGTTTCAGCAGGGGATTTTATGGAAGGCGGGAATGCGGGGCTGGTGTACGCATATGATGGCAATATGCGGGATCGGGGCTGTGCGGGCGGAAAATGCGGTTATTGTGGTAAAGTGTGAAAATAAACGGGCTTTCCTACAAAGCAGGGATTGTTTTACGATGGTTTGGGGGAAAGAAAGACAGGGGGGTAAGTATGGAGGATACAGATTGTCCGCTTTCCGATATGGTGCGTGCGGTTTACGGTTTGGGGCAGAAGGATATCAGGACATATTCGCCGCTTGCGCTCGCCTATATCGGGGATGCGATCTATGATTTGGTCATCCGCACAATGCTTGTGGCAAGGGGCAACAGCCAGGTAAACAAACTGCACAAAAAGGCGAGCGGCTTTGTAAAGGCGGCGGCACAGAAGCAGGCTATGGAAGTGATTGAACCGCTCCTGACACCGCAGGAGCATAGTTATTACAAGCGGGGGCGCAATGCGAAATCGTTTACGACCGCAAAGAATGCGTCCATACTGGAGTACCGTGTCGCAACCGGTTTTGAGGCACTGATGGGATTTTTGTACCTGACGGGGCAGATGGAACGGCTCATGGAACTAATCAAATATGGGACGGACGCATTGTCCGGGGATGGTCTTTAAGGTGTGCCGGATGAAATTAGCCAGGGTGCAAAAACTTGTACCATAAATTGTTCCAAAAGACAGACGCAACATGGAGGAAAACATGGAAAAGGAAGGATTGACCATAGAGGGGAGGAATGCCGTGATTGAGGCATTCCGCGCAGGCAGGACGATTGATAAGCTTTTTGTGTTAGAGGGGTGCCAGGATGGGCCAATCCGCACGATTGTACGGGAAGCGAAAAAAAATGATACCGTTCTTTCTTTTGTTCCGAAAGAGCGCCTTGACCGGATGTCAGAAACCGGAAGGCACCAGGGAGTGGTTGCATATGCGGCGGCATACGGGTACGCACAGGTTAAGGATATTTTAGATGTGGCAAGAAAAAAGGGGGAGCCGCCGTTTCTGTTTTTGCTGGATGGGATTGAAGATCCGCATAACTTGGGGGCGATTATCCGCACGGCAAACCAGGCGGGGGCACATGGTGTTATTATCCCGAAACGGCGGGCGGCAGGGCTTTCGGCTACGGCCGCTTCGGCAAGCGCCGGTGCAATCCATTACACGCCGGTGGCAAAAGTGACGAATCTTGTACAGACAATGGAACAATTAAAGGAGGAAGGACTCTGGTTTGTATGCGCGGATATGGAGGGCGAGGTTATGTACGGGCAGAATCTGACTGGTGCCATTGGTCTGGTGATTGGCAATGAGGGGGACGGGGTAAGCCGCCTTGTAAAGGAAAAATGTGATTTTGTTACAAAAATACCGATGTTTGGGGATATCGATTCGCTGAATGCTTCGGTGGCAGCCGGGATTTTGGCATATGAAGTGGTAAGACAAAGAAGGTTCGCAAATCGCGGTATTGCCTGTAAGGAAAACACAAGTGCTCAACGAAATAAAAAATAAAGAAAGGAGAAGCTACCAAACAGAATATCCGTAAAACAACAGTGGAAGATACAAAGGTTTGATCAGGGAGATTAAAGTGTAAAGGATGATGAAGAACCGAAAAGCTTACAAAATCGTATAACCGGGCGAGTGTAAGAATGTATCGATCATTGGTTGGGAATAAATGGCTGTGGAATGTACAATGTGTTTTTATGGATATTTGTCCATGTTTTAAGTAGCTGGTGGAATGGAATACAGGGAATACGAAATGTTAAGTGATGAGCAGCTTCTAGCGGGGAATGCGGCGGGGGATCGGTATGCGGCGGAGGTTCTGGTTACCCGCTACAAAAACCTGGTGCGCAAAAATGCCCATGCGCTCTATCTGATTGGGGGCGACCGTGAGGATTTAATCCAGGAAGGTATGATCGGCCTGTATAAAGCGATCCGGGATTATGATAAAGAGCGGAATGCGGGATTTGCGACTTTTGCGAACCTTTGCATTTCAAGGCAGATGTATACGGCGGTACAGGCTTCCAGCACGCGCAAAACCCAGCCATTAAACGATTATCTTTCCTTTGATGCCCCGATGCCTGCGGAGGGCGGTGAGGGAACCTGGGAAACGGTGGGAACGGAGTTTCTGCCGCTGCGCTGGTATTTGCAGAATGCGGCGGGCAATCCGGAAGAATTGGTGATCGGACGGGAGAGCGAGCAGCAGATGGAGGAATATTTAAAAAGTCGTCTAAGCAGTTTTGAACTTGAGGTATTGAAAGCGTACATGGAGGAGGAGAACTATGCGCGCGTGGCAAAACGCCTTGGTAAGAGCCTGAAGACGGTGGACAATGCATTGCAGAGGATTCGGAAAAAACTGGCGCTCCCGGTCTGCGGGTAAGCGCTTTTTTTCGTGTATTTTCTCTGTTCTTCTTCAATAAGTCTTTTGCATCAAATAGTGTAGATTGATTGGCAATCCGTTATGGTGATATTTAAATTTAGTAATAAAATAAATTTACTAATTTGGCTATTATTTATTGATTTGTACTGAAACTATAGTCCGTTCTTGACTTTGATTGTCGGATGCTATATTATATAAGTGTAATGAAAAACGAGATGGGAAATATTGTCTGTCTACCTAGGGGGTATAGTAATGAGGAAGAAAAAATATTTTTGTAAATGGATGACAGGAATAATGTTGCTGCTGTCGTTGTGCGTGGCCGGATGCGGACAGGAAGGGGGGCTAACCCCGGTAACAACGCCCGGTGGGGAAGGGGAACTAACCCCAGCGGCAACGCCTGGTGGGGAAGGGGAGCTAACCCCGGCGGCAACGCCTGATGGGGAAGGAGAACTAACCCCGGCGGCCCCACCAGGTGGGGAAGGGGAGGGACCCCAGGCGGCAGCGCCTGATGGTGATGGCGAAGGCCCCGCG
>CAMWUU010000162.1 GCA_947177515.1 uncultured Lachnospiraceae bacterium | reverse complement strand
GGGATGGGGAGAATTATGCCCATGCGGGGGAATGTGTACTTGTCTGTCCGGATCGGAAAAGTCTGGTATTTGCAGCGCTTGGGGGATCTGTGGTCAATCTTTTGACCGGTCTGGCAGTGTGGATGGCCTGGATATTAAAAGGGGATCTGGAAGGAAGATTTTATTCCCTTAAGTCAGTGGGGTGGATGGTTTTTGTGCTTAGTTCGCTGTTGATGGCGTTCCTCAGTTTGTTTTTTCGGTGGAAGGGGGAAGAAAATGATGGTTTGATGGCGTGGAAGTTATATTGGGAAGAGAGATTCTGTAAAAAAATGGAAATTAATCAGCAAAGGGATATGCTTCGGCTGGAGTTTGGACTGGTTGAAGAGATGTTTTAGGTTATATTTCTTTATCGTTGGGGGGATGGATCGGTGGATTGTATAGGCCGTATGGCGGAGATTTTTCTCTGTATTCTCTGCCTGACATTAATACCTGCGGGAAATGCCCTGAAAACCTGTCAAAATCGGGAAAAAAATGCTGCCGAGATACAGGCGGAGCGCTTTTACTGGCAAATCCGGCAGGAGAAAAGCCTGAAAGCGGAAGATTATGCGCAATTTAAAAAGTTTTTTTCACAATTTCCGGACTACCGTTTTGAGCTGACTGTGGCAAGAAGATACGTGATGCCAGCGGGCAGAACCCCAAAAGGGTTTCCAGTAAAAATAATGTACCGGGTGGAATTGGAGGAAAAGCTTTATGGAAAAGAGGAAATCTTTTTGGGAGGAAATGTTTTTGTTAATATTTCCATATACGGGAAGGACGGGTATTTTTATACCTGCGGCGGTGAAGTATGATGGGGAAATTAGCAAAATGCATTGATCTGATGGCAGCAGTCTTTCTGATGTTTCTTTTTCCGGCTGTATGTATACATATTAGGATGCGTGACAGGCTTTTTGACATGTGTGTGGCGAGAGTGAGGGAATATGGGGAGATGATGCAAAAACAGGGATATTTGTCCATGGATGCAGCAAGATACCTGTTAGAAACAAATATGGAATCGGGAGCGGGGATTCTATGTGCCGTTGAGATTACCTTGTTGCAGGAGCGGGGCGGGGAAAGCCGCCCGCTCACAATGAAAACGGTGGGGGAGAATGATTGCAGTTATATGGGGGTTGATGTTTATCCGTTTTCCTGTGGGGATGGGCTTTTGTTTACTATCCGGATGCCTGCGGATGGTTTTGAACAGGCGTACTATTATTTTTGCGGCGCTGTTCCTAAAAGAGAATATTCGTGTTATTTTTCTGTGCGTGATGGTCTTGCGGAGCGGATGCTTTGGGGGGATGGAGAAGAAGGAACGGGAGTGGGACAAAATAGGGCAGGGGAGTGATTGGGGGAGGAAATTTGAGATTATATCATTATTCGCTTCTGTTTATGATTTTATTTTTTAGTATTTTGGCGATGCTTTCTGTGGGGGAGGGGACAAGAACCCGGATTGGATGGGAAAGACAGCTTATGGATCGCTGTGTGGATGGGGCGGCGGATGCAGCGGCAGGGCATATGGCAACTTACAGTGATGGAAAACTTATAATTGAGAAGGAAGAGGTGCTTGAAGTGTTTTTTCTTAGCTTATTTTCAGCGCTTGGGGTGTTGGATAGTATTCCGGAACAAACGAGATTGTATGAGTGTATGACCTGTGTGGTAATTGTGGATGGGGATGGGTATTATCTTTGGCACAGGAAAGAGGAGGATGGCAATATATTTTGCTGGGAAGAAAAGATCTTATTTGTAGAAGGGGAAAAGGAGGCGCAGCTTGAGCAAGCCGTGCTTAACGCAATTAGGGAACAGGAGGAGAAAAAGGGAATGGATGGAAGAGCGTACTGTTTTGAACTGCCTGTGGGAGAAGGTATCCTAAAGAGGGGGATGGCAGAGCGTGGTATATTTGTGATGATGCGTGGTATGCCCGGGATGGGGTATCAAAAAGTTTATGAGCATTTTGCCTTTTCAGGGGCAGCTTTATATAAAATCAGTCAATAGCGGATGTGGATACCAAAACCGGAGTCAGTAACCAGAAAACTATTTTTATAGGCATGCTGACGTTTTGGGATAATTAAGACAAAATAAGAAAAAAGGAGGGAGTCCTAAACACGGACGAAGCCGGTTTTGGTATTTAACATAGAATAAAAACAAAAGGGGAGGGTGATATAATTTAGTAAGTACTATACATAAATTGGTTAATTCAGAAAATAAAAGAGCAAAGAATGATGTTCGATTCGTACCTTGGATATATAACGCACAGAAGCAAGCTTAGTTTTCGGGTATTTGGTTTCCCTGTGCAACGCTATGATCCAGTTATCAATGTACTTATCATTTCATAATGTATAGCAATATTTAGAGAAATAGGTAAGAGGTGGAGGCAAGAAATCCTCCAACTTAAGAAGTCGGGGGACTTCCTGCCACGAAAGGTTAAAGATAGTTTCCGGATATCCTTGTGCAGTGCCGTGGCTAAGCTGCGGTATTGCACTGGTGGGATGAGGGATGTTATAGCAAGTTAATGTGTAGCAGATTGATTCCTGTATAGCAGGTTCCTGAATAACAGATTCCTGAATAGCAGGTTCCTGCTATGGCAGTTTATGTGAGTGGGGAGGAAAAATGGGGAGGAAGGGCAGGACACGAAGAAACATTATGGGAATGCTGCTTTGCTGCGCGGTTTTTACTGGTCTGTTTGCTAGGGGTATGGAAGAAAAAACGGTGCGGGCAGCGAGAACGGAGGAGATTCCCGGAGGAAGCCAGATTATTTATTTTGAGGACGGCAGCAGCCTGAGTGTGGAGAGCGATGAGGAAAAGATGACCATTACGGGGACACATGTAAAATCGTCGGCTCGAATTTCGTATATTACCACAGGTTATAATATGACACTCGAAAAGACGGGTGGGTATGTGGAGGGGAAGGATTTTAAGAAAATTAAACTGATAGAAAAGCATGAAACAATTACTGATGAAGTAACAACAAGTTATATACTCGACAGACAGAGTATCGTGGATGGAGCTTATTCCCTTTTTAAGAAAAATTATCGCGGTTCTGATGAAAATGAGGTGTGGATGAAATTTGTTGAGGAGATCAGTGTCAAAGGGGGGCTTGAATTTTATTTGCACAATATCTTTGCGGTTATTGAGCGGACGGGAGGTTCGGGCAGTACCGTAACCGCCACCTCAAAATCTTACAATAACCTTGGGACAGCGGTGGGAGTGTTGCCGAAGGTTCCCGGTATCTTAAATGCGGTCAAGGAGCTTTATGGCAGCGACTGGGGAGCCGGGACGAAAAAAAAGTTGCCGGAATATTATGATATCCATCTTAAACTCTATGTAAAACCAACATTTACAAGCATGGTTTTAGCAACTGAAAATGGACAGATCCTAAAGACATGTTATAATAATTTGCCTATTTATATGAATGCCCAAGTGCGTTTTAGCTTTCCGGTATCTTTAAAAGAAGGGATTGAAATAGGGGAAGATACTTACCGGGTCACATCAACTACCATTCGAAAGAGTTTTGTCTATTATCATGGGGATATGGCACCATCGCAATTTTATTCCATCCAAGCAGAGGACGGTCTGCGGATCCGTCTTGGCAGCGGGGAGATATCGTTCCGTCAGTTAAAGGAAATGCCGTCCGTTGTCTATCTGATCTGTGAGAAGGTAGAACCGGAAAAGGTGGAAAAGCCGCCTGAGGAGATTACGCAGGAGGGGGAAGTATGGCGGATGGATCGCATGGAACCAGAGAATAACTTTACCATATCGGCGTGGGAAGCAGGAAACCCGTATTTTGATGTGGAAGATGGGGAAGGGGGAATCCCGGTAAATGAAAATCTGGTAGTAGAAGGTGAGATTTGGAAGTATTTATTGGAGGCAGAATTTGAAGCAAAGCATGGGGAGATTACATTCCAGGTACCTGTGAGGCGGACATATCATCTTTACTGGCAGGAGATTGTAGGAGTCACGGAAACAGGCCCCATTTACCAGTCATTCCAGGAAACCAGGAATGTGGAGGTTTTTGTACCGGTAGTAAGGAAGTTCAGCTATGCGCAGTTAAACCGGCTGGAATATTGTGGGATTGAAGAATTCTATGTGGAAAATGAGGCATTGCCGGATGGGGAGATAAGAGTAAAAACCGGGGAGGGGGTGCTGGAAAAAATAGAGATACCAGAGATTTCCTATCGGCATTATGAAGGACAGGAAGCACATATGCAGTACCCGCCGGAGGTTTTAGCGGGGATTGATCTGCCACAACGTTTTATAACGGGCAATTTATCCATGCCTTCCCTCCCTATGGAGGATTTTGCCTCGATTGCTGATGCCAGGGTATCCGGTATTCAGGTGCGGGATGATGCCTTTTCTTTTGATGGGGTTACTTATTTGGTGGATGAGTGGAAGGAATTCCAGCCCGGAATGGAAATTTCCCTAAGTCGTAAGTTATCCGGTCTGCGGGAGAAAAATCCTGTGGGTACAGTGTGTTCGGATGCGCTCTTAATACCGGAAAAAACAGGGAATGGGACACATGGGAGTTTCGGTGAAATTAAATATGTACAAAAGATGGTATATCCGGGCGAAAACAGTGCGGGGGAGGGAGAATATTTATTTGAACTTGCGGATATAAATAGTGTCCACATCCACACACCTGTTTATTGTGATATACATTATGAAGCAGATAATCGGAAATATACACAGCTTGTTTCGCCGATGGAGGGGGCAGTACAGCTTGTGCTTGATCCCGAGGGAATTACAAGCGAATTGTGGCTTAGTATTTCCAATACCGGTTATCATTCGGGGAGAAAGGGATATGGGGAGCGCGACTATGCAAGGACACTTATAAACACAGAGTTATCCTATCTCGGACGGGATGGGGATGGTGTACTGCGCAATGAAGTGCGCTTTCCGTTTGATGTGTTCTGGGATGAGGGGGTAGTATACAGTAGTGCGGACGATCGGTATATTCCGGCAGGTACTTGGGTGGCAATCGGTCTTTCTAAGGTACGTTTTTATCTTCCTGAGTGGGTATTTGAGGGAGTCTATACCATAGAATGCCGCAGTGTTGCTGTTAGTTGTCCGGATGACACGGAAACGGGGGAAAATGAGGCAAACAGGGAGGAAGAAAATTATATTGCTACGGACAGTATAACAGTACAGGTTTCCGGGCGGATTTTTGGACTCTGTCTATATGATATTGCGGATTATCCTCTTTGGGAGGGGGTGTTTAGGGATAACGGGACGGGGAGGATTAAAAACCAGTATGAGGGAAGGGAGGACGGAACGCGAGTTTTTGGGTTTCACCAAGATGCGTTGTATCGCTACCGCTCCGGTTTGGCGGATTCTTACGGCAGAAGGGGAATGGCTGTGGGGCAATATCTTCTCCCAGTTATTAAGGGCGCACACCCTTTCCGGAAAGATGCTTTGATCAAAACCGGCTATCTCCTGCGTTTTTCTGTGACAACAATCGGGGAGCGGATGGCAAGGGAAAGCTCCTATGTCCGGATCCAACCACGTTTTTTCTGGGTGGATGAAAAAGGAAAAAACCGTGAGGAGGTAGATTTATATTATACCGGGCGGTCGCCGGATGGAAGAAAAGAATTGGTAAAAATTGGAAGTAACAGAGGGGAAGAGGATGTGAAAACGCAAAAAGCGGGAAGCGAGTGGCTTGGGATTCCCAAAAAAGAGCGTCAGGCAGCAGAGAAAGTCTGGGGAGTCATCGATGAAGAACAGGATGTTCCTATGTATACCTATTCAGGGATATGTGGTAACCGGTTTTTTAGGACATTAAAAAATTTTTCGTACTGTGAAAATATTATGGGAAAGCAGCAGTATCCTTTGATGCAGTACCGTGGAATTTCAGAAGAGAGGCTTGTATCATTGGAACAGGGCAATTATTTTGAGTATTCCCTGCCCTATAATGTGCAGGCAGTGAAAAAAGATTATGCGGTGGAAGATTATGCGGCTGGATATGGGATTGATTTTACGGAAGAGTTCTGGAAAAAAGAAGGATATCTGATTGTTTCTTTTGAGCTTATGGCAATGGTGCAGGGGGAAGAGTATTTAAACTATGACAATACCAAAAAAAGCACTGCATTCTGTAATATGTGGGAATTGGAGGCGATGCAGCAACAAAGGCAGGATAAAGAGGGTGTGTCGTTCCGGTTTTATCCGGGCGATGTCCTGGTGTTCCCATTGAATACTTCCATAAAGGATGATCATCGTTTTGGGGGAATTTATTGAAGATATGCATGATGACAGCCACAGAAATTAAGGTTTTAATTTTCGTGTTGTGGTAAGCCGTGGCTACTTCCTGAAAAGCTTAAAGGTGTGCCGTCCGGGAAAGCCGCGGCTGTCCCATGGACTTATTCGTGGCGGGGATGATCCTTGACTAGTATGGCACCCTGAAGAATCACTGTCATAACCGTAGCGTCATATTGTGGTTCCAAGGAGTCGAGCCGGGAGAGAAGTTCGCCCTGCGTGGTGGCTACATATTTGGCCGGAAGGCGGTTTAAGGCGTAGGATGCAATATCTAGGAGGCAGTGCTCACAGGTACAGCAATCCAGGCTTTCTTTCATCAGGTTGAGTTTTTTTAGAACGATACCCTCCGTCATGTTCCGAAGTACGAATTCCATTTTATGCCTCCATCAAAATAGTTTGGTAAAAAATAAACCTATACTTAATTTACCACTTTATACCCTGTTTGTAAAGGTAAAGTGTAAAAAAAATGGGAAATAGTGAAAAAAATCTGGTTTTGGTTGGAAAATTTGAGGAAATGATTTGACATATGGTTTTTATTACTATATAATGTGTTCTATATACCTTTATGAGCGGCAGCCAGGATATGGTATAAGTTTATGTTAAGTGGAATGTGAGGAAAGGAAACGTGGATAAGAGAGTGCGCGACGGGATCCTGTCGGTGATTGAGGATATGAAGCGGATTGACTATATCAAGCCGGAGGATGTGCCGAATATCGACCTGTATATGGATCAGGTTACTACTTTTATGGATAAGCATTTAGAAACCACCAGGCGCTATTCGGAGGATAAGCTTCTGACCAAGACCATGATAAACAATTACACAAAGAACGACCTGCTTCCGTCCCCGAATAAGAAGAAATATTCAAAAGATCATATGTATATGCTTATTTTTATTTATTATTTGAAAAACATTCTTTCTATCAGCGATATCCAGAAAGTTCTCAAACCCTTGTCGGAAAATTTTTTCGGGGAGAACAGCGCGCTGACCTTAGAGGACATTTATACAGAAGTGTTTCGGTTAGAAAGCGAGCAGTCCATGGTGGTGACGCGCGACGTGGTTAGGAAGTATCAGAAATCGAGGGGCAGTTTTGACGGGGTGGAGAGCGGTAAGGAGCGGAAACTTTTACAGGATTTTGCGCTGATTAGTATGTTGAGTTTTGATGTTTATATGAAAAAGCAGTTGATTGAGGCTCTGATTGATGAGAACACGCCAATGGACGCAAAGGAGCGGGAAGCTAAGGAAAAAGAGGGGAAGGGAAAGTCAAAAACAAAATAGGGGAGCGAAGGAAGTACGGAAAAGGGAAAAAGAAACCGGCTACCACGAAACAGATTTTTTGGCAGCCGGTTTGGTGTTTATGGCAATCTTCCTGCTAGGGGAGGGTCATGATTCCTCCGGGGTTTCTTCCGGTTTTGCTATTCTTTCCAAAAGTTGCGGAATACGCCCAAATAC
>CAMWUU010000161.1 GCA_947177515.1 uncultured Lachnospiraceae bacterium | reverse complement strand
TAAACCGGATTCTGGAAAACAACCAAAAGCGGTTTGGGGAACTGGAACGCAGGGCAGTGGATGTAATCCAAGCAGTCACAAATTCGGGGATAAAATATCAGGAAAGTGAGGAGGTGGTTGATGTGTGTAAGGCAATAAAGGAGATGCAGGTGGAGGCTGAGCAGATTGGCGAGCAGCGGGGAAAGCAGATTGGCGAGCAAATTGGTAGGCAGGAGGGCGAGCTAAAAAAGGCCAAGGAAAGTGCAAAAAAGCTGCATGAAATGGGGTTTGCGATAGAAAAGACCGCACAGGTGGTTGATTACCCAGTGGAAGAGGTAAAGGAATGGCTTGGGTTGGTGTGACAACCCCCAGATGGATATTGCAAAAGGGGAAGGCATATTTGTTTCGGTATAGGAATGGATATACCTTCCCTTTTTCTGTTGTTATGAATCCATCATTGTACCAAGGGGAAAGCCCTGACATGACAAACGGCAGGATTCCCTTGGTGATAAGACCACATGATCACCCCCCGTTTACCTGACAAGGGAAATGTGCGAACAGGTGGATAGGATGGCAGCCCGAGGCCAATATATAATTACAGTTTCAGAAAAATTGGGTATTTATTTTTTATAATTTTTCTGGGATTGAGAATTTATAATATATGGTTTTATTTTAGCTCTCTTTAATAATTTAACAGCACTTTACAAGTTTAAAAAAAGTCATAAGCGTCTGCTGCTTGTAATATATAAAAATTAACGGATTTTTAATACCAAATTTATAAGTGATTTTTGTAGAACTCCTTTGCTTTAATCATGTTTTTAATATGAATTAGTAAAAAAATCACCATTGAATCAAGCTGTAATCAAAATCTTGATTTACTATCACTTCCTGCCCCGATGGAAAACGAAGAATCCATACATTATCTTGGTTGATCAGACGAAGTCGGTCTTTGTGTTCTGTTTCTTCCCGCTTTTCATAATCTGTGGTATAGATTTTATTTAGTTCTTCCAATGTGCTCTCTTTTCCGTTGATCATTACCGCAGAATTAGAAATTTCACTGTATAGACCAAGCAGATATTGATTGTCCAGGAAGCCGAAGTTTACCCAGGCGGTGCCGCCGGAACCAGAGCAGCCAAGACTTATGCTGTTTCCTTTAAAAGACACGCCGTCAATGCACCATACGCTCTCAGGATAGAATAAATCGTAAAGTTTTTTTGCCTGACCGTCTGCAAATGTAAATACTGCCATAGAGGAAGTATCGCCAGCCAGGAATTCCGGCACGCCGTCGCCGTCAAAATCGTGGATACCGAGGTAAACGAGATTGTTATTAGGGTTATAATAATCTTTCAATCTGTAATTGTCCGGATCTGAGTCGACAAGGAAACTTGGCAGATCGCGGATAATATCAAGGTAGGCGGACTGCCATGTGTCCGCTGTAGGCAGAGGTTTTGTCTGAAGAGAGATCCGAAAAAGGACTCCTTCGTAGAAAACGAGCCCATGGTGAGAATCATAAAGGTAAACAAAACACCCAAACGGCGCGTCACCCGGCACGTCCAGGTTATAGGAATCGATGTTTTTTGATAAGATTCCAGCATTTTTTAACGTATGTTTGCCAAATAGATTCGAAAAATCTTGCCAGCCGACAAGTTCCCTGTTATACATTGGAACAGAAAAATTTCCGTCGGCAGACTGAAAATAATCTGCACCATACTGTAAAGATGTGCCGATATAGCTATTAATTTCATCGGTTGACAATACATAGACTCCGGCCGGTATAATGTAATCCGTTACGGTCCAGCTTCCGTAGAGCGGTAAAATTGGGGGAGCCCAGAGAATTTCTTTTTTTCTGGCAAGGAGAAAGCCTTTCTCGTTTTCTGCTGGAAGAAGATACAGGTTTATTTGGGAACACGGCGTTTCTTCATAGCTTAAACGTTCGTTTACCGTTACTTTGACCATTTCATTTTCTATTGTTGCTTTAACAAAATCTAAAATATAGTCCGGAGCGTCATAACCGGAATGATCAATATAATAGAAACCATCTTCGTACTCAATAAGATTTTGTGTCCTTCTGGTAGGCGTAAGAGCTTTTATATATTCAGAAAATGATGTTCCAAAAATCTGCAATGTAGTTTCATCTACTTCTTTACTGCTAATTTTAGTACAATCATGTTCGTGACCGTACTGTTTTATATATCGGGAAACCGTTTCGTAATTCCCGCTGTTTGAGTAGGTATAAAACAAATAATTTTCCCAGAAAACATCGTCCATATCCTGCGGATTTGAAAAGTCTGGTGTTCCGAGAGCGATTTGTTTTAAAAAATTTAGGTTCTCCTCCTTTTGTACAGCATCTTTTACAGCGGATAAAAGAGAATCTGCGGAATCTTTTTGATTGGGGGTTTCGGATGACTCTATTTTCGGTTGATTGTTTTGAGAGTCCGTTTTTTTGTCCGTATCCAAATGATTATTTAAGTTGTTATTTTCTTCGCTGTTCTTTGATTGGCCTTGTTTGGTGTCTGCACCAGATTCTTTTGGGTTTGTCCTAAAGGCAACGGCGCAAAATGTTACCAGAAGTAAAGCAAAGCATAAAATAACGGGATTATTTCTTCTTTTTTTCATAATATTTACCACGCGCCTTTCCGTGTTTGATTCTCCAAATGCCAAGCTGATAAAAAAGCCGCTTCGTTTTACTGTAAAAGAAAGCAGCGCCATAGCATAAGATTTCCGTTCCCACAAAATGGAGTGCCGCAAAGTGCTTAGAGCATTTTTATATCTTTGTTCATTTTATGGACAGCAAGCCACACCAGCGGATTCCACCAGTACAGGTAAGTACAAATTAGCCTAGATAATCGAATCAATGGATCACGATGTTTAATATGAGTCTTTTCGTGCTGAATTACATAAATTTTATCTTTGATTTCCATGCAGTAAGGAGGGATAATTTTCGGTCGGAAAATGCCGGTGACAAACAGCGATTGGACTGTTTCGCACAGCCTGATGCAGCCGTCTTTGTGCACATATGTAGAAATACGGCATTTGACAGCAACATACTTTTCAGAAGATAATTCTGTGCTGTGTTCTAGACTGTCAGGAACAATCTTATTCATATTCGGAAAAGCAGTTAAAAATGCTGGAAGTAGGCTAAAAAGCGTTTTTGGCAGTACGGGGATAAAAGTCGTATTACAACAACAGCCCAAAGACTATAGCTGTAAAACTTTGGATACTTTTTAAGGAACGGTCGTGCTGCTAAAACAACAAAGATTGGTATACAACCGTCAATCCCATATCCTATAACCGCCAAATAACAGCAGATATTTTGATATATCCGGTTTTAAATAATAGTTCCATGTCCGTACATTCCCTTTCATAATTAGTCTATCATAATAGAATATAATTGTCAAGGTTTATTTTGATTATTGGTAAATCTGGGTTCTTTGATTATTATTAGTTTTACAAATGACCAAACATTATAGAAAAAGGTAAGAAGAGATAAAATCCATCTTTTTTGTTTGGTCTTCTTCGTTTAGAACAATACAATAAATAATATTATAAAAAGAATGACATATTACTGCTTTTGTGTTATACTTTGTCCGAGGGAATCCAAAGAGTCTATTATGGAAAGGCAGAGGATGGATCACAATATGATGGAATACATACTGGCGGTGTTAAGCATGTTGGGGGGCATCTGGATATCAACTGTATAGTAGAAGGCGGAGAAAGTGAAATAGCCTCTTTTTTAATAATGCGCAGAATATCCAAGCGGCTTATGAAATTATTAAGTTTATATTTACTTATTTGTTATGGTTGCCAGAATCATTAAGGAAAAAGATGCGCAATATGAGCAGTCGTCAGGCTTTATCAAAGTTCTGAAGGCGCAGGATGGCATCATTACCAAATTTAATGAAAGGCTTTGGGGCAGCATGGTGAATTTCGTTACGGTTGGTAGGAATAAAGAAATGGCAATGATTTTCCGGGCTCGCACGGAGATAAAGGCATAGAAATGTAGCAAAAACACCTCGCTTCGGTGGGAATTTTTGTGTTGAGGTATTGTATTTTGAAACCAAACGGTTTATATTATTATAGTGAATGTATGCTTTTAGAATGGAGCAAAGAAATGAAAATATCTGATATGATAAGGGAATTATGTAACAAAAAAGATATAAGCATGTTAGAACTGCTTCGACGTATCGGTCAGACCCCTCAAAGTTTTGGGAAAAGTTAAGAAGGGATACCATCATGTTGGATGAGAAATAGAAATTGTAAAGGCTGTTGCTGTAATCTATAAGCAGGCTTTTGTTTTGGAAAATGATGAAAAGTATAGAAAATAAAAAGTATAAAACAACAGAATAATTTTATTATTTGATAGAGTTAGGAGGAAATGGCAATGCCATCACTTGGAAAAAGTATTAATTTATATCTTATGGACGGTACCGCAGCAGGACGGTGGCAGGCTACACTTTCAAACTGGAATGGTATTGCTTACAAGATTCCGAGAGGGATGCTGAAAGAATGTTTTGCTGACCTGGTGGAACTTAATGTACCAGGAGTTTATTTTCTTTTTGGAAGGGATGATTCTACTTGGCGGCAATTTGTCTATATTGGTGAGGGTGATGATGTCCTAAAGCGTCTTACCCAGCCGCACACTTTTGAAAAGGATGGCAGTTACTGGACAGAAGCCATTATTTTTATTACGCCTGATGGCACTTTAGAAAAAGGTCGTATTAAGTATCTGGAAAACCGCTTTTATACCATAGCAAAAGATGCAGATAGATATCTTGTAAAAAATGGAAATACACCTCCACAATCACCAATGCCAAAGCAGATACGGGACTTGCTGGAGGAGTTTATCATCAATGCTATGCTGGTAGTTCCCGCACTTGGGCATATGGCATTTGAGCCGCTGAAATTTTCTAAATCCGAAAAAAGTGATGAATGGGATAGTTTGTTGTATTTTTCCCGAAATCATGGCAAGGGGGGAAATTCAATAGGAAAGCGGGACTCAGATGGTTTTTTGGTGCTAAAAGGTAGCTTTATTTATCCAAAGGTTGCGGATTATGCTCTACAGCGGATAAAAAAACTAAGAGAGCAATATGCTGCGTCTATTGATGCAGACGGAATTTTGCAGAAAGATGTGTTATTTGGCAGTCCTTCTTATGCATCTACTTTTGTCTGTGGCAAAAATTCGAATGGCCTTGCAGAGTGGAAAAACAAAAATGGTATTGCATTGAAAGAATTGGATGCATCACAGCAGGAACCTCCTGGTTCAACTAACGAAAATAATAGTGAAATGGCTTCAATTTTAGCGCAGGCTTCCGACTATGGGATATTCCATCTTGCAGGGAAAAAAGTTGCTGCTACAGGCAGGATATCAGGTAATGGATTTACTGTTTGCAAAGGTTCCGGGTTTTGTTTGACTGAAACTAATTCCTGTCATAAGTATATTAAAACTAAGCGGATGCAACTTATAACAGAGGGTAAGGTCAAAGATGGTGTATTCGTGGACGATGTTCATTTTAACAGTACATCGACTGCGGCCGCCTGCATTATTGGTGGAACTGCAAATGGTAATATTATGTGGATAAGTTCTGATGGAAAAACCATAAAAGATTTGAAATGGCAAGAAGGTAAATGATTTGTAGCGTATCATATAATAATCCGCTGGATTTTTGTACATAAATAGAAGGTTATGGTTATGGCAGAAAGAGTATAAGCTGATTGGTTCAGATGGAAAAGAATATCTCTTTGAAATAACGGGGACTCTCGGCAGAGATGGCAATCAGAAAATTTATGGTCGGTTTGATTGTCCTTCTACACTTTCGACTATCAGGAGATTTCCGGGAAGCTACGAAAAGTTAAGAGTGTTTTTTTGGTATGAAAAAACGGCTCTTGTTGCCTGATTTCGGCCGTGTGGAAATTGTCTGGGAGAAAAGTATAAAGAATATATGGATGACCCTGAAGCATTTAAATGAAAAATAAAAGTATAGGAATAAGAATGCTAACTGTTTGGAAGCCATGATTTTCCCGTGATTGGAAGCTTTGATTTTACTTGAAAAAAGACCATGTTTTTTGTATAATGGAACCAGTAAGGGCAAAGGAAACCCATCCAATGCCTGTGATATATTTTGTAAGGAAAGGGGTGGATACCATTGAAAGCAGATACCGTTACAAAAGCTTATGTACAGGACGTAAATATCTTTGCGGATATTTTTAATTATTATATTTACAAGGGGCGGCAGGTAATTAAGCCAGAACAGTTGACGGAACGTGACTCCACGAAGATTGCCTTGCCTTATGGTGCGGATGGTGCGGTTGTCCCAGTCCAGAAATTTCGGGATGTACAGAAACTGTATACTATAATGACGGATGGGAAAATCGAATATGTGCTTTATGGGGTGGAGAACCAAACGGAGATCCATTATGCAATGCCGGTGAAGAACTATTTATACGATGCACTGGATTATGCGGGGCAGGTGGAAGAGGCAGCAAAGTCACACCGGAATGAACACAAACGTGGGAAAAAGGTTGGTGAAGCCGGGGGGACGCAGGAGAAGAAAAAGCCAAGTACCGGTGAATTTTTAAGTGGTTTTTGGAGAGAGGATCGTCTGCTCCCATCCATAACCGTAACCATATTTTTCGGTTCAGAACCATGGGATGGCCCAATAAGTTTATCGGATATGATGGGAGTATCCGACCCAGCCGTATTAGCCTGTATGAACGATTACCAGGTACACCTGATTGCCCCGGCGCAGATGACGGAGGAAGAGATTATGACATTCCAGTCCAGTCTGCGGGAAGTCTTGCTTTTCATTAAATATTCGAAGGATAAGGAAGCGTTAAGAGGGGTACTGGAAAGAAATAAAAAGCGGTTTGGGGAGATGGAACGCAGGGCGGTGGACGTGATCCAGGTGATTACAAATTCGGGAATAAAATATGAAGAGGATGAGGAGGTGATCGATGTGTGCCAAGCGCTTCAAGAAATGCAGATGGAGGCAGAACGGAGAGGCGAGCAGAGAGGCGAGCAGAGAGGTGAGCAGAGAGGCGAGCAGAGGGGTGAGTTTAAAAAGGCTAAGGAAAGTGTTAAAAATTTTTACGAATTAGGAGTAGAAATTGAAACCATTGCCAAAGGAGTGGGATATCCTATAGAAACCATAAAGGAATGGCTCGGATTGGACTAACCACCAAGCAGATGAATACAGTAAAAGAAGGGAAGTGTATTTGATCAAATACAGAGGCAAATACACTTCCCTTTTCTGTTGCCATAATACTATGGAAAAGTTCTTTCACGTATGCAAAGTTGTTTATGTGGGAAAGGAGCCAGTATGGCAAATCCCCTTCCTCGCCGCTACAGGCAAAGACTGTATTGTTGTTACAAGAAAAACAGGAACGGGGAGAGAATGAAAAGGAAGCGTCATTAATGATAGATTGTAGGATATAAAATGGAAGAAATATTTCCTATAAAATAGTGGGGAGATAAGAATGTCAGCCGTTTAAAAGCAATGCTCTTTTAAAGGGATCGAAAGTTTTGAATTTACTTGAAAAAAGAATATATTTTTCGTATAATAGAACCAACAAGGGCAAGGGAAATCCAGCCAATGCCTGCTACATATTTTATAGGGAAAGGGGTGGATACTATTGAAAGCAGATACCGTTACAAAAGCTTATGTACAGGATGCAAGCATCTTTGCAGATATTTTTAATTACTATGTTTACCAGGGGCGGCAGGTGATCCGACCAG
>CAMWUU010000160.1 GCA_947177515.1 uncultured Lachnospiraceae bacterium | reverse complement strand
TCCTTTATAAGTACCAGTCGGCGCAGGAGATTTTTGATGCGATTGTCGGATATTACCGGGAAATGGCACCGGATTCGATATGCCAGGCACAGGGACGGGATGCCAGGATATTGGTTGTTTGTTCTGCAGTGGGTGGGAGCGGGGTTTCTACACTTGCCTATATGCTGGCAAAGAAAAAAGCAAAAGGAAAAAAAGTAGCATTTCTTTCCCTTGACCCGTTTTTTATACCGGAGAAAATGGAGGATAACGGGGGCGGGGCACTAACAGAAGCGATCTATTTTATCAGGCAGGATTCTGCAAAAATCAGCGGAAAATTAAAATTTAAGATGGTGGAACGCATGGATTGTCTTTATGGGGTAGCACACTGGTCAGATCTTTCCGAATTCAGCAGCCAGGATGCAGTAAAATTATTGCGAGGAATGGTGGAAGCGGGGCAGTATGAACTTGTTGTGGTAGATTGCGGTGCATTTACAGCGGCTTGCGCAGGTTGTATCGGACTGGCGGATACCGTGGTATTGATTTCAGGGGAAGGGAAAAGGGCGGAGGGAAAGGAGCAGGAATTTTTGCGCCAGGCAAAATGTATGGATACTGGTCTAAAAGAACGCCTTATCTGTGTTTTGCGCCAGCCCATGGATAAAATGGTGGAGGAGGTGTCTGCAAAGATTGGATGAAAGAAAGGAACATGGGGCGGGAGGAGAGAAGCGGAGGCAGGAACTGTGCGACTACGTCCTGCAGGCGGTGGATCTGTCACATGATATGACGGATGAAGAACTTTATGACCTGATTGATGAGAGCATCTGTGCACGTATGAAGGAGGAATATATCAGTATTGCCGAAAAGCTGCGGCTGCGCAGGGATATTTTTAATTCTATCCGCAGATTGGACATCCTGCAGGAACTGGTGGAGGACGAAAATATTTCGGAGATCATGGTCAATGGGGAAAACCAGATTTTTATTGAGCAGAATGGAAGGGTGGAGCACTGGGGGCGCTGTTTTTCTTCGAAACAGAAACTGGAGGAAGTAGTGCAGCAGATTGCGGCTGGTGCAAACCGGATTATCAATGAATCCTGTCCGATTGTGGATGCAAGGCTTGCGGATGGTTCGCGCGTCAATATCGTACTTCCCCCAGTGGCGCTGGAGGGACCAATTATTACAATCCGGAAATTTCCGGATGAGGCACTTGATATGAAAAAACTGATAAAGCTGGATTCCCTGACGGAGGAAGCAGCCGAGTTCTTAAGGAAGCTGGTGGTTGCCGGCTACAATATCTTTATTTCGGGCGGAACGGGGTCGGGTAAGACCACTTTCTTAAATGCCCTTTCAAACGATATTCCCAAAGACGAACGGATTATTACAATTGAAGACTCAGCGGAATTGCAAATCAAAAGCATTCCGAATCTTGTGCGGCTTGAGGTGCGCAACGCCAATGCGGAGGGCAGGTGCGGGATCAGTATAAGGGATCTGATTAAATCATCATTGCGTATGCGTCCGGATCGGATCATTGTAGGCGAGGTGCGGGATGAAGCGGCCATTGATATGCTCCAAGCACTTAATACGGGACATAACGGGATGAGTACGGGGCATTCCAATTCCCCGGCGGATATGCTCTCGCGTCTTGAAACAATGGTATTGTTGGGGACGGACATCCCTTTGGTTGCGGTTCGCAAGCAAATTGCATCAGCCATTGATATTGTGGTGCATTTGGGGAGGCTGCGGGACAAATCCAGGCGTGTGCTTGAAATTTGTGAAGTTCTTGACTGTGTGGACGGGGAGATCGAACTTAACCGGATTTATGGGTTTATAGAGGAGGGACAGACACCGGAGGGCAGGATATTGGGCAGGCTTAACGGGAAGCCGGAAAGCCTGATTAGGCGGTTTAAATTAAAGCGTGCGGGGCTTACGCTATGAAGGGGGCTAAAAAGCTTTTCGCAGGCAAAGGTAGGGGAAATATGGGGAGTGGAGGGATAAAACATAGATTAGATTGGACGGGGGAAGTGGTTTGTTTCGCGGGATACCTAGCAGCCTGCCTGGCAGCCGGGGAACTGCTCTATCAGAGTTTTCAGGTCGGTCTTATATTCCTGCCAGTATATCCCTTTTTAAGCAGGGGAAGAAAGAAGCAGAAAAGAATAGAGGAGCAGACGGAGTGGGCTGTGCAGTTTAAGGATGCACTGATCAGTATAAAAGCCTCGTTGGAAGCAGGATATTCCATGGAGAATGCGGTTCTAGCAGCCAGGGAGGATCTGGTCTGTATTTATCCAAAGGACAGTTTTATTTGCAGGGAGATGGAGCGGATTGGCCGTGGGATTACAAATGCGGTTCCAGTGGAGGAAGCGTTCCAAAATTTTGCAGAAAGAAGCGGACTAGAGGATGCACAAAGTTTTGCGGAAATCTACCGGACGGCGAAAAAAAGCGGCGGGGATCTGCTTCGTGTGCTGCAATCCTCCGTCACAGTGATTACGGATAAGACGGAATTAAAGCGGGAAATCCAAACCATCCTTACAGCTAAAAAAATGGAATGCCGTATTATGAAATTGATTCCGCCTGGGATGCTTTTGTATTTCCGGCTGTTTTCTCCGGGCTATCTGGATGTTTTATATGATGGAGCCGGGGGACATCTTCTAATGACGGCGCTGTTTGCCGCATACCTATTTCTGATGTGGCTGATGGGACAGATCACGGGGATTGAGATTTGATGGGGATATTCTGTGATACCAGATAAGCAGGGAGTGGGTGGAATGTTTGATATGTAAAAATTTGGAAGGATGGTGGACGGGATGAACCGCGAAATCGCTGAATTGCTTAAAAAGGTTTATCCACTGGAAAACGAGGAGAAGTGCAGGAAGAAATTTGTGGGCAGGCGGAGGAGAAACACTGTAATTGCCACTGCTGCCATGATAGTTCTTATGCTGGCTGTCGCATTGCAGCCAAAAAGTGGGGGCGTGATCGGGGAAGGGGGCAGGGTTTTGCGCCCGGAATCCGGGAGCAGCCGATTAAGACTTTTAGCCGAATATGGCGGCGCGGTTCGGCCAGTGGAGTTTGAACTTCCTGCAAGGCGGCGTTCAAAGGAGGAAGCAGAGGAATTGCTTGCTATGGCTGAAGGACTTCTTAGGGAGCGTATCCTAGGAGAAAACCCTTCCTTGCAGGAGGTTACTAAGGATCTTGTACTGGTTGAGTCCCTGCCGGAATATGACATTGGGGTTGACTGGAAAAGCGGGGATCGGGAACTGGTTAGTGGGGATGGGAGTATACATAATCTGGAGTTAGAACAGCCGCAGACCGTGATGCTCACAGCAAGAATGTATTATGGGGATAGTGTAAGGGAATGTGATTACGAAGTATGTGTGCAGCCTTATCCATATACGCAGGAGGAACTGCTGGTAAGAAGACTTTACGGGGAGATTGAAACCTGCGGGGAAGAAACGGCAGGGGAGCAATATTTGGTACTACCAAAAAGCCTTGATGGGAACAGGATTGTATGGCAGGAGAAGAAAGAAGATATGTCCGGAATTTTCCTGATACTTGGGATCGTGTTGGTCGTTGCAGTCTATAGCAGGGAATCCATGACGCTGCGCAAAAAGAAAAAGGAGCGGGAGGAGGAAATGCTGATTGATTATCCCGAATTTTTAAGCCGTTTCATCCTTTTGACCGGGGCGGGTATGACCGTGCGCGGTGCCTGGGAACGTATGCTGACCGATTACAAAAAATCAGGACGGAAGCGATATGTGTATGATGAGATGAAACATACAATGGCGCAGCTTGAAGTGGGGATGCCGGAACTGCGGGCATATGAGGAATTTGGAAGACGGTGCGCGCAGCTTCCCTATCTTCGTTTTACAACGATTTTGACCCAAAACCTCAAAAAAGGTTCTGCGGGGATTGCAATCCTGTTGCGAATGGAGTCTGAGGAAGCATTTTCAGAGAGAAAGAACCAGGCGAGGAGGAAGGGCGAGGAGGCAGGTACAAAGCTTCTGCTGCCAATGGGTGGGATGCTGCTTATTGTGTTTGTGCTGATATTGGTACCAGCCTTTGCGAGTTTTCCGATCTGAAACGGGGGCTTAATCTGACAATTAATATTTGGTGGTGCAGTTATTTGTAAAAGTATGTATTTATAAACGGGTACATGTATAATAAATATCTGTATAACACAGGAATGGTAAAAGGATATGCTTACGAGTTTATAATGAAACCTATTAACAAACAGAAATTATGGAGGGATTTATATGGAAAATCAGAAAGTATTGGAAGATAACAGGGGCATTGGTGTGGTGGAGATTATTTTGATCCTGGTAATATTAATCGGTTTGGTGCTACTGTTCCAGACACAGATCAAGGATATAGTGAACAGCGCGTTAAGCTCCATTAGCAGCGGTGCGAACAAGATTATCACGCCGGGGGCGTAATATGTGTGGAAAAAAGAGGGAAGAGGGCGTAATAACGGCATTTTTTGCCCTGGTATTCCTGCTTACGATTGCTATGCTTTTATGTATGGCGGAGAGTGCGCGCCTTGGTGCCTGCGGGCGGACTGCTCAAAGCATCCTGCGGCTTGGGACAAAGTCCCTCCTTGGCAGTTATGATCTGTCCCTATATGAGAATTATCATATTTTTGGGCGAAGTGTCGGAGAAAAAGAAGGGGCGGGAAAGGAATTGGCAGGGGAGCTTTCGTGGTATTTACAGCAGAATCTTTCAGGGCGTTCGTTGCTTTCGATGCGGGCGGACAAAACAGAGATTACGGGGCTGTCCGCCCTGACAAAAGAGGATGGCGCAATGTTCTATGCCCAGGCAGTCCAATATGAGAAATACCGCGAGATGGAGGAATTTGCAGAGTGGTTAATTAAGGCCGTTAGGGAAACAAAGAAGGCGGAGAAAACAGGTGTACTGCTGCAAAAAAGCCTGGATGCCGAACAGGGAGCTGCAAAGGTGGAGGAAACAATAAATGAGCTGCTTGGTTGCCTGGATGGATTTGTGGTGGAGGATGGTTCGCTGGTGCGGGGGATTTTTGGCAAGATTAAAACTACTGGAAGTTTTGCAAAAAAGCTGGTGCCGTATGGTGCGGGGGAATGGCTCTTAGCAGGAAACAATGAACTCTATGAGGCACAGCGCGGCAATTATACTGATCCTTTGCAGGAACTGAAAGAAATTGCAGAAAATCAGAAAAGAGTGGGGAATTATGAGAGTAGCATTGCATCCATGTGGCAGCAGTACGGGGCAATAAGCTTGAGTATGGAGCAGCTTCGGGGGGAGGAGGAAATCGATGAAGAAAAATTGGCACAGCTTAGCATGGAGCAAAACCGGCTTTTAGACCGTATTAATGCGGCAGAGAGTCAGTTAAGTGCCTGCCGAAATTCCATGCGCAGGCAGCTTTCTAGTATCCGTGAGGATATTAAAAAGGCTGAAACGGGAGCCAAAAAGGCGCTTGAACTTTTGGATCGTCTGGAAACGGAGAGGGTATTGGCTAGGGAAGGACTTTTGGCTTATGCCATCGTTCTGCCTAGTTTTGCAGGACAGGTGCCGAATACGGTTTATCAGGAGATGGCACAGCAGAACAGGGAACTTCTTAAACGCTTTATGAATCAGAATTCACTCGGGATAATAAAGGATATCAGTGCAATGCGTGAAGCGCTGCAGCATAATATAAAACTTTACAATGCGGCGTTTGCTTCTCTTGCAATGACGGAGGAACATGCGGGGGATATTATTAATGTTCTTTCGACCATTACTGCAGCAGAAGCGAATCTGTCAGGTCTGAAATTGCATGAACTGGTATTGGATTATGGGAGTGTCAGGGTACCACAGCGCAGCAACCCCTATATAAAGCTGGCGAAAAAATTTTTTAAGTACGGGGTTCTTTCCCTAGTGGTGGCAGATGAAAAAGAAATTGGAAAAGGGGTGATTCGAAGAACGGATTTACCATCTGGACTGTATATGGGGGAAGGGGAGGAACGCATACGGTTTTCTTTTAAACAGCTTTTTAAAGAAACCAGGGAAGAGGAAGCATTTGAAATTTCGTTTGGGGACAGCGACGGCTTCCTGAAAAAGGCGGCGGAGGAACTAACGGAGGAATACCTCTATATCTCCTACCTGAAGCGCCATTTTGCGTCGTATGCGGATGGGAATGTTCCCGCCGTATTAAGTGGAAACGATATAGCAGAGGGGCTATTGTATCAGTTGGAGTATATTATTGCAGGGGAGGAAAGTGACAAAGATAATTTGTCGGATATAGCGGTAAAAATATTCCTTGTTCGCTTTGCAATGAACCTGGCAGTTATTTTTGCATCGCAGGAGTGCCGGGCAGAAGTGAAGGAGGCAGCTACTGCCGTAGCCGGATTTACCGGGATCGGTGCGCTGGTTGTGTTTGTGGAACTGCTGATTGCAATGCTTTGGGCGGCGGAATGTGCCCTGACGGAAACAAGTGGGTTGTTTTCCTTTGGGGAGGTTTCTTTTTTTCCGACAGCAAAGTCGCTTGCTATTTCATTCGGGGAGCTTAGCAGGGTATCAAAGAGTTTCTGGCAGCAGAAGGCGAAACGGTACACGGAATCGGGAGCAGGCGGGATATTAAAGACATACAGTGAATATTTATACTTATTTTTGGCTCTGGAAAAGCCGGGGCTACGTACCATGCGGACAATGGATGTGGTCCAACAGGTAATGCAGTTAAAGTATGATAATACATTCCTTATGCAAAACTGTATTTATGCGGTGGAAACCGGGGCGGAGTTTACGGTTCCTTATCTTTTTCTTCCGATTGTTGGGATTCTAAGTGGGGAGGGGATAAAACAGGAGAAAAAAGCGGGGATTTCCTACTAAATGAAGCTTGAAAGTGGTTCGCTAACGTTTTACTGGTTTTTCCTTTTATTAACATTTATTTTATATTGTTATAGTTAAAGAAAAATATATAAATTATTGCTACAGTTAAAATCTTTTGGCCAGTGTTCTGTTCTTTTCAGTTTCCTATGACCTGAATACCAGTATTTTAAAATATATTTCTCTCCAGAAGGCGGTCAGGGTTAATTGTCAGGAAAAGAACAGAACCCTGGCCAAAAGGTATTATTAAATTAGGAGAATGGAATGAGAAATAGAATGGAGGAAGATTTGCCGCGGGGAAGGTATGCGGCCTCCTTAACGGTTGAGGCTGCACTGATCCTGCCAGTGCTGCTAAGTGTGTTGCTCTTTTTTCTTTCTTTCCTGCAAATTATCCGCATGGAGCAGAAGCTTTATTTTGCGGCGGCAGAGGTGGCGGAGGAAACAGCAGCTTGCGGGTACGTGCTGAAATATGCACAGCAGGAATTTGATGCGTTTTGGGAGGATGGCGGGGAGTATGATGGGGTTGCGGGATTTGTGACCGGACTGCTGCAAGGTACTAAAGATGCCCTTTGGTTTCGCAGGGCGCTGCGTGCAAAACTTGCAGATGAGGAATGTATTGGGGCGATGATTGATGGGGGTGTAAAAGGAATTGACTTTTGGGGATCGGAAATCTACGCGGAGGACGAAATAGCAGTGGTTCGCATGGATTTTGATGTTTCCTTTCCGGTTTTCCAGAGATTTCTCCCAAAACTTCCTTTTGAAAAGTATGTGATTGTACGAAGTTTTTCCGGTGAGGGGCAGCTTGGGCAAGGGGAGGTGGAAGAACCGGGGGATGGGGATGAAGAGGAGAGTGAAGGGAGTTATGTTTTTGTAACAGAAAATGGGACAGTTTATCATGTGGACGCGAGTTG
>CAMWUU010000159.1 GCA_947177515.1 uncultured Lachnospiraceae bacterium | reverse complement strand
GTTAATGTATTATTACACCGCCGACCCGAAAGTATCCACAAATATAATACCAAATCAAATATTTTTAAGGAGGAAGAAAAAATGAAGAGTATCTTCAAAAAGATCGCCTTCGTATTAGCACTGGCTATGGTAGTTACCATGATGCCGGCAAAGGCTGCCGCAGCTGCCGAGTCCGATGGACCGCAGATGTATTCAACCTTGAAGCTTTATCTCGGCGGCGATGTAACCGAAACCTATGCAGGCCAGAGATATGCAAAGGTTTGGAACAAGGATGGTTACGATGTAGAATTCGAATCCAGCGATACTTCGGTAGCAACCGTTAACAGCAAGGGTTATGTTACCGCGAAGAAAGTTGGTTCCGCAGTAATTACCGCAACCTTCACCGCAGAGGATGGTTCCACGGTTGAGAAGGAATGTGAAGTAACTGTAAAGAAGAACGCTGTAAGGGCGGGCTTAAGCAGTGCCAGCACAAAGCTTGTAACAGAGGAAGGCATCAAGGTTGGTGAAACCGTACAGCTTACCGCAGTAAGGAAAGACGCGGACGGCAACACGGTTTGGAGCGGCAGGGATGTTATCACTGACGCAGTCCGTTTCCTCTCCTCCAATACGGATATCTTCACTGTACAGAAGACAACCGGTAAGATTACTGGTGTTGCAGAAGGTGAAGCAACCCTTTATGTATGGGCAGTACAGTCCGAGGGTAAGGATAAGGAAACTGGCGAGTATCCGGCAACTACCGAGAGAAAAGAGTACACGGTTAAGGTTGTAACCGGAAACCCTGTTGTAACTGGCGCAACCGTTAAGAGTGTAACAAAGATTGAACTTGATGTTAAGGGTGTAACCAAGGACAACGTGAAAGATCTTAAGATCATGAACGAGTTCGGCGGCGACATCAAGACCCTTTTCAAGGATCCTGTATTAAGCGAGGATGGCAAGACCATTACGCTTGAGAAGTATGTACAGTTAGTAAATGATGAGAAGTTAAGCTTTGCATTTGGTGAGGAAGAGCCATTCCAGCTTACTGTTAAGATTGGTGAAGTTGAGAAGATCGTCCTGGTTGGACCGGCTACGGCTGTTGTTGCAGGTGACCCGACCTCCATCGATATCCGTTTCCTTGATGCAAACAACGTAGAGCTTGCAATCCCGAATTCTGGTCTTACCTTCACTGTAGACGACAATACGTTTGCATATGTAGACCAGACCAACCGCAAGATCTCCATTTACCAGGTTGGTAAGACTGTAACACTTGAGGCATCTTATTTCACAGGCAAATATGATGAAAACTGGAATGCAATTGAGTTGAAGTCCAACAAGATCACTGTTACTGGTGTGGACGCTACAGTTGCAACCGCAAAAGAAATTCAGTTCAACAGAGAAGATAAAGATTACAGTGCAAACCCTGTAACAATCTATACGGATAGCGTAGGCGAGCATCTGTTTGCTAAAGTTATCCTGAGCACTGAGAACTCTTTTGTAACTTCCGTACAGGCTCCGACCGCATTCAGTTTTGAAACACTGGATCCGTCCGTATTGCTCGTAGATGCGGCAACGGGTACCCTGGTACCAGTTAAGGCAGGTACCGCAAGAATTCTTGTTAAATTTGACAATGGTACAGCAAAGATCAACGGTGTTGCAACTGTACGTGTACTTGAGAAGACCAACCTTACAGGTGTGGTTGCAAGCCAGCAGTCCGTTGCAATCTCCAATGCAAACGATGTTGAAACAGCAACTATCACATTTACCGGCAAGGATCAGTATGGCCAGGATAAGAATATTGAACTTCTTCAGGTTGAGCGTCTTACCTCCCCGAACAATGTGGATGCAGCACATTGGACAATCGATGGTAACAAGCTTACCTTCAAGGGTTGCGATCAGACTCCAGGCACCTACACCTACCGCGTATTTGTAGATAATGCAAAGAAAGTTAGCACAGTTGTAAGTGTAATCGTTAAGAAACCTACCATTCCGACAACGAATGGTGTAGCAGATATCTCGAAGGCAGCAAGCTACAGGATTGTACCGATGGGCGGCAATGTAGAGCTTGATCCGTCCAAGGCTGACAGCAGTGCAGAATACAAGTTCCGCATTGTTGCACAGGATGGCGCAGGAGTTGCATTTGCAGTAGTAAAAGACAGCGGCGTAATCAAGGAACTTGCAGTTAAGTTTGGTAATGATACCTTCAAGGCATTTGATGATACCGACCGCGATGTAGATGGTATTTATACGGTTAATTTCGCTGTAACAGGTTCCGGCATTACTGTAAGTGGCAGTGCAGTTTCCTTAGCAGCAGATTCCAATGACAACGTATATATGAACGGCACATCTTATGCAGTGAAAGAAGGCGACTTCGTTATCACTGGTAAGTACAACAGCCGTGTACTGATCCCGCTTACTGGAAATACTTCTGTAAAGAAGACAGCTCCGTCCGTATCCGTAGAAACCGCAGTGGTTGAAACTGTAAGTGGAAGTCCGGCAGATGTAGAGGTTGCAGTTCTTGCGAAGCTTAAGGTAAACGACGATGCTAAGTATACAATCCTTGGATTTGGCGAAGCATTGAACAAAGAGCTTGGTAAAGGTACTTCGTATGTATTAGTTAAGTCTGTTAAGGTAGCTGAGAAGCTTGATAATGGTAATTACATTATTCATACAGTTAACCTGAACCAGTACTTCAGTGTAACGGTTACCCAGTAATCTTAGCATTACAAAGGTAATAAGTAGTTCAAAACACAAACAGGCAGGGCACCCAGGAAGTCGAAAGACTTCCGGGTGCCCTGCCTGTTTGTTGTATAATGGAATGGTTTTTTGTATTCAAACCCCAAAATATGTAAATTCTTATAAATTCTTAAGAAAACCCCCGTGGACAAATCACCACTTGCGTGGTATGATTAAACACAGGCAATTATGGGTATAAAATACAGGGAGGAACCTGGAAAAACACATAAGTTGTTTCTAAGAACAGTTGCAGCGTAAATTCATTATGGAAGCAGTATCACAGGCAGGCCTGTGATAGATACGGGGTACAAATATGAAATGGATTAAAGACATATTGCGCGGGGCGATGATCGGGGTAGCAAATATTATCCCGGGGGTAAGCGGAGGCACCATGATGGTGTCAATGGGTGTCTACGATAAAATTATCTGGGCGATCAACCATATTTTTAAGGAATTTAAGGCAAGTGTTAAAACACTGCTGCCGTATGCCATTGGTATGCTGGCAAGCATCGCAGGCCTGTCCTTTTGCATCACCTATTTTTTCAGTCATTTTCCGTTGCAGACCGCGTTTTTATTTATCGGTTTGATTTTCGGTGGTTTGCCCGTGATTTTTGGCGGCCTGAAAGGAAAGAAGGCGGATGTGGGTGCGGTGCTTATCTTTGCAGTATTTTTTGCATTTGTTATCCTACTGCAGGTTTTTGGTGGAGGGGAAGTGGAGCGGGAGCTTCAGGTAAATGTCGGCGGGATAGGGATTTTGCTGATTATGGGCGTAATTACCTCCGCAACCATGATTATTCCGGGGGTAAGCGGTTCCATGGTGTTAATGGCACTCGGTTATTATACGCCGGTTATTACTGAGATCCGTTCTTTTATTGAGTCGCTTACAGCTTTTGATATGGATGGGCTGCTTCACGGTTTTGCAATCCTTGTGCCATTTGGCATTGGGGTGTTAGCAGGTATCCTGCTTGTGGCGCGTGCGATTGAATACCTGTTAAAGCGCTACCCGCTCTATACCTACTCCGGTATTCTGGGGCTGGTTATGGCATCGCCTGTGGCAGTTTTAATGGGGATTGCGATATCGGCGGTTTCCATTCCTGCCATACTGGTATCCGCACTTACCTTTGCGCTCGGTTTTGTCGCGGCGTTTTTCTTAAGCAAATAGGGTTAGGGGAAGGAATTTGATGAAACGCAAACTTGGGATTATATTTGCCACAATGCTTATATTTTCAATTTCCAGTTATTTCCTGGTAATGACATTTGGGAGAAAGCCCCTTGTCCGCGGGGAAGAGGAAAAAAACATTGTTACCTCGTTTTACCCTGTCTATATTATTACTGGGAATCTGATGCAGGGAATCCGTGGCGTTCGGGTTGTGAACCTGACAGAAAACCATACTGGCTGTCTGCATGACTATCAGCTTACCACGAAGGATATGTTGTTAATGGAAACCGCGGATTTGCTTGTTATTAACGGCGGCGGGATGGAACTGTTTATTAAACAGGCCGCAGAGAAACTTTCCGGGCTTACGGTGGTGGATTCCTGTGAGGGGATGGAACTATTGGAAGGAAAGGCGCATGACCATGATCATGATCACGGCCAGGAGGAGGATTCTTTTAAGGAACAGAATCCTAAGAAGGAGGACATGGAAGAGGGGCAGGATGCCATGTTTCGGGAAGATACAGAGGAGATGGAAGAAAACGGCCATGTTTGGATGGATATGGGGCGTTACCAGATGCAGGTGCATACGGTTGCCGACGGACTATGTGCCGCGTACCCAGAACTTGCAGGGCAGATTAGGGAAAACGAGCGTATTTATTGCGGGAAGATAGCTGCCCTTATGCAGGAGTATACAGATTTAAAGGAAATACTTTCTGGTTTGCTTACCATTACATTCCATGACGCTTTTATTTATCTTTGCGACAGCTTTGGAACCGAGGTGGTACATGGGATCGACCTGGATGCGGACAGCGCACTTTCAGCGGGGGAACTTGCGCAGCTTGCAGATGAGATACGCCTGCACGGTGTTTGTTATCTTCTGGCAGAGAAGGAAACGGGCGGTCTTGCAGAACAGGTCGCTAGGGAAACGGGTTCAACGGTTGTTTATCTTGATCCGCTTACCTCGGGGGAGGATGATTTGGATGCCTATCTGACCGCTATGCGGGCAAATCTGGAGGAACTTAGGAGTATTTTACCATAGGGGGCAGTGGTGGCAAGCAAATACAATGCTTATCGCAGATTTTCTGCGGGAAACAGTTTTAAACAGAGTTCTAGCAAAAGGAATGGTCTAGGACGGGGAGAGTTAGATGGGACAGGAAGCCATAAAAAGAAAATACCGGATATTAAAGCCACCCTGCGGACTCCATTGCATTAAAATGAACGAGATCGGTGTGCGCATCGGGCGGGAAACGATTATCGAGCATGTCAACCTCCATATCCACTGTGGCAAGCTGACTGTGATAATCGGGCGAAACGGCGCGGGTAAATCCACACTGATCAAGGCGGTTTTAGGGGAGGTGCGCCATACTGGGACAATTGAGTTCCGCGATATGCGTGATAAGAGTATCCAGGATTTGCGGGTTGGTTATGTACCACAGCATCTGAATTTTGAGAAGAATACGCCAACCAGTGTTTACGATATGTTTGCCAGTTATATCAGCAATGTGCCTGTTTTCTGGCGCAGGACAAAAGCATTAAAAGAGAGGGTTCGTCAGTCGTTATCCATGTTTGAGGCACAGGAATTGATTGACCGGCAGCTTGGTGACCTCTCCGGCGGCGAACTGCAGCGCGTGCTGCTCTCGATTGCCTGTGACCCAGTGCCAAACCTGCTTTTGTTGGACGAGCCGGGTTCGGGTATTGACCGCAATGGTATGGAGCTTTTTTATGGGAATATCAGCACCCTGAAAAAAAAGTGCGATCTTGCCATGATTTTGGTCAGCCATGATTTGGATTATGTGGAAAAATATGCGGATAATGTGATCCTGTTGGATAAAACAGTATTAAAGGAAGGAACCCCCGCGCAGGTTTTTGCGAGTCGGGAATTCCATGAGATTTTTGGTTAAAAGGAAGGAAGTGCACAATATATGCATACAATATACCGATGGATGGAAACCATCCTTCCATTTGACTATATCCAATATGATTTTATGAAAAACGCGCTGTTGGCAGTACTTATTATCACGCCCCTGTTTGGGATTTTAGGTACAATGATTGTAAATAACCGTATGGCTTTTTTTTCGGATGCCCTCGGCCATTCGGCGCTGACCGGCATGGGGATTGGCGTGATTTTCGGCGTGTCGGATGCAAGCCTTTCCATGGTGGTTTTTGCAATTATCTTTGCACTCCTTCTCAACCGGATCCGTCACTCCGGCATTGTGGCAAATGATACGGTGATTTCCGTTTTTTCTTCTCTCTCCACGGCAGCAGGACTTGTTATCCTTTCGCGCGGCAGCAGTTTTTCAAAATATTCGGCACTTTTAGTCGGGGATATCCTTAGCATTACACCCGCTGAAATATTCCGGCTTCTGCTGATTTTTGCAGCAACGCTTGCATTTTGGTGCCTGGCCTTTAATAAGCTGCATGCCGTCAGTTTAAATGCGAGCCTAGCAAGAAGCAAGCGCATCCGTGTGGCGTTGATCGACAATATATTTGTTATACTGATCGCAGTTATTGTTATGATCTCCATTAGATGGGTTGGCATCCTGATTATCAATGCGCTCCTGATCCTTCCGGCAGCAGCGGCGCGCAACCTAGCTGCCAATATGGCGGAGTACCATTTGTTTTCTGTGCTCTTTTCTGTATTTTCCGGTATCCTAGGCCTGATCCTTTCCTATTACCTTGATATGGCAGCCGGACCGATGATTGTTGTAATTGCGTCCCTGCTGTTTTTTGTGATGTTGGCAGTGCGTCCGCTGGTAAAGGAGTGAAGCAAAAGAAGAAGAAACAGAAGAAAAATCTGGCTGGAATATGAAAAATCCTGTGGGAGGTATCCTATGAAAAAAGGTAAAGTGTATTTACAAATTTTTACAAATCTGATCCTGACCATCGTACTGGCATTGTTAATTATTTTCGTCCTGCCTAAGATGATCCATTTTTTCCTTCCGTTTGTCATTGGTTTTTTTATTTCGCTGATAGCAAACCCACTGGTAAAATTTATGGAAAAGAAGATAAAGATCGTGCGCAAGCATGGTTCAGCCATTATCATCGTTATTGTATTGGCTGCCGTTATTGGTCTGATTTATCTTGCTATTTCGCTGATTGTGCATGAGGTGGTTTCCTTAGTTCAGGATATTCCCAATATTGTACAGGCTGTAACTTCTTTTTTTGATACGCTCTCAAGAGAGCTTTCGGGGGTGCTTATAAAGCTGCCGGAGGGGATCCAGAAGATGTTTGGCGATATGAATGAAACCATTACTAGGTATGTTACAGAATTTATGAGTTCCATCAGTCTTCCAACGCTTTCGGATGCGGGCGGCTATGTGAAAAATATTGCTAATTTTTTCCTTCAATTTGTTATAACCATCCTCGCTTCCTATTTCATTATTGCGGAGCAGGATAAACTAGTTCTTACGCTCTCGCGTGTTATGCCGGAATCGATTAAAAGAACCTGGCATCTGATCACTGATAATTTCCGCAACGCGGTTGGTGGTTATTTCAAGGCGCAGTTTAAGATTATGTGGATTATCACGCTGATTCTCTTTGTGGTATTTGAGATCCTGCATGTAAATTATTCATTCCTCCTAGCGCTTTTAATTGCCTTCCTTGACCTGTTGCCGGTTTTTGGTACTGGAACCGTCCTAGGACCTTGGATTGTTGTTGATATTGTAAACGGAAATTATAAGCGCGCCATAGTGCTTGGAGTTTTGTATCTTGGGTGCCTGCTTGTAAAACAACTGCTGCAGCCAAAGATGGTTGGGGACAGTATTGGGGTAAGTCCGTTTGCCGCATTGTTTTTTATGTTTGTCGGCTATCAGTTTTACGGTGTGGTGGGTATGATCCTAGGAATTCCGGTTGGTATGGTTCTGATT
>CAMWUU010000158.1 GCA_947177515.1 uncultured Lachnospiraceae bacterium | reverse complement strand
CCTCTATATTGTTTAATACATCACAGCCCTTGGTCGTATGGGATTTCATGCATTCAAATTCTTCGTTGGTCAGTCTGCCAGGTTTCAGGAGGATATTGTCCGGGATTGCAATTTTGCCGACATCATGCAGGGAACTGGATGAAACAATCATCTCAATCCTATGGTCATCCAGCCCGTATTCCGGAAAATCCACCATAAATTGTTTTGCAAGGATTTCGGTAAAACCCTTTACCCGGTTGATATGTTCCCCGCTTTCAAGGTTGCGGAATTCAACCACCATACCAAGCATGTCGATGATCCGCATATTGGTCTGTTTTAATTTGGTTGCCTGGCTTTCAAGGAGTTTGTTCTGCTCCCTTAAAGTCTTTGTCTGTTGGGCTACCTTATCCTCGAGGGATTTTTTGTAGGTGAAGAGGTCTACGATATTTTTGACACGCATACGGACAAGAGATGGCTCGAACGGTTTGTGGATAAAATCGGATACACCCAGTTTAAAGCATTCGCTCTCTACCACAGTGGATTGTTCACCTGTGATGACTAGGACGGGGATGCGTTCTAGCCACCCATGTTCCCTCATTGCGGTAAGTACACCAAAACCGTCGAGCTTTGGCATCTGAAGATCTAGGAGGACGATTGCAATCCCATCCTGATATATTCCGAGATTTTGTATTGCCTCCTCGCCGTGTTCTGCCGTAAGGATCTCATAATCCGTGCAGAGAATGTCTGAGAGTAGTTCTCGGTTGATTTCGGAATCGTCTACAACTAAAATTTTATCGTTCATGATATCCTTTCTGAATTGCGCAGCCCTTCCCGGGGCAATGGCCTGCCGGGGACGGCTGCTGCGGAAAATAGTATTGTGGTAGCAGTCTTATCCTTGGGAATCTAAAAGTTCCTTGATCGACTGCACCGTAAGTTCATAGGCATCTTTTGTTTTTTCATAAAGCTGCGTGATATCGGCATCAGGATTCCCGGAGCGCAGTTGTTCTGTCAGGGTTTCCGTAGTATCCGCAAGGGCGGAAAACGCCATATTGCGGCTGACCCCTTTTAAGCTGTGGGCACCCTTGAATGCTTCGGCGTAATCATTTTTTCCAAGTGCTTCAGTGATTTCCTGGAAACTGGTATCGCGCAGGAACATTCCAAGGAATTTGACCATGCGCTTGTCGTCCATCAGACGCTGTTTTGCTTCGTCATAGCTCCCACCAATACGGTCGTAACATTCTTTTACTGTCATTGTTTTTAATTCCTTTCTTTTATAAATTACATGTGAAAATTATACCGAATTTCGGGCATAATTTCAATAAGAAAAGTTAAACTCGGCTAAAAACTTTTTGAAAAAGAAAAAAATCCCTTGACAAGGAGGTGCTTCCCCGCTATAATCAAGGTTGCGCGCGCAGGAAGCGCCGCACTGTGTGTATTTTTGCACCAGTTATCCTGATCTTTGATCAGGAGGGAGCAGACATAGTCTGCAGGGGCAGCCACGAACCAACCATTACTATCAGGAGGTGAAAATTTATGCCTACATTTAACCAGTTAGTAAGAAAAGGCAGAAAGACCGTGGAGAAGAAAGGTACGGCACCAGCTTTATTGAAGGGGTTTAACTCCTTGAATAAGAAAGCGATCAACACATCTTCCCCACAGAAGAGGGGGGTATGTACCGCTGTTAGGACGACAACCCCGAAGAAGCCGAATTCCGCGCTTAGAAAGATTGCCAGGGTACGTCTTTCAAACGGGATTGAGGTGACCAGTTATATTCCAGGTGAGGGACATAACCTCCAGGAGCATAGCGTTGTATTGATCCGCGGTGGCCGTGTTAAGGATCTTCCGGGTACCAGGTACCATATCGTCAGGGGTACGCTTGATACCGCAGGTGTTGCAAAGAGAAGACAGGCGCGTTCCAAGTACGGAGCCAAGAGGCCAAAGGACGCAAAATAATTATTATCCATTACTAAATTCTGCGGCAGGTGTTTTGGCATCCGCTGCATTAATGCCGGGTTGATTTTTCATTTCCGATATCATCGCTCTCCCGTGTGGCTGCACTTGCGGTTTGAGTATAGAAGTGAAGGAAACTAAGCATGAACACAGTAATGTGAGTACCGTAGAATTAATGGTCCGTGACCGCGGGCTGATATTAAGGAGGGAAGTAACGTGCCACGTAAAGGACATATTCAGAAAAGAGATGTATTGGCAGACCCGATTTACAACAGCAAGATTGTAACCAAGCTGGTCAATAATATTATGTTAGACGGCAAGAAGGGGACTGCACAGAAGATCGTGTACGGCGCATTTGAACAGGTCAATGAGAAGACCGGCAAGGATGCGATGGAGGTATTTGAGGAGGCGTTAAATAATATTATGCCAGTTCTCGAAGTAAAAGCACGCCGTATCGGTGGCGCTACCTACCAGGTGCCGATCGAGGTAAGGCCGGACAGAAGGCAGGCACTGGCGCTTCGCTGGATGACGCTGTTTGCCCGCAAGAGAGGCGAGAAGACCATGATTGACCGCCTGGCCGGGGAAATTATCGACGCTGCGGCGAATACCGGTAACGCAGTAAAGAGAAAAGAAGATATGCACAAGATGGCAGACGCAAACAAGGCATTCGCCCACTACCGCTGGTAATAGTATCTAAGGTACTGGGAGGGCGAATGCGGAACTTTAAAACAGCATGAGCCCGTACAGTGCCGGAAAGAAATTTCTGAAAGCTGTGCGGACAGAAATTCCTTTCTCAGGATTAGGGTACTGGGAGGGCGAATGCGGAACTTTAAAATAGGAGGAAAAATTCTTGGCTGAGAGAGAATATCCATTGGAGAGAACCAGGAATATCGGTATTATGGCGCACATCGATGCGGGTAAGACCACTCTGACGGAGCGTATCTTATATTATACCGGTGTTAACCACAAAATTGGTGATACTCACGAAGGTACTGCAACCATGGACTGGATGGCTCAGGAGCAGGAGAGGGGTATCACGATTACTTCAGCCGCTACCACATGTCATTGGACCCAGGAGTATATGCACAAGAAAAAGCCGGGTGCCCTAGAGCACCGCATCAATATTATTGATACCCCTGGCCATGTGGATTTCACGGTTGAGGTTGAGCGTTCCCTGCGCGTATTAGACGGCGCAGTCGGCGTATTCTGTGCAAAGGGCGGCGTGGAGCCACAGTCCGAAACAGTATGGCGCCAGGCGGACAAATATAATGTACCGAGAATGGCATTTGTCAATAAAATGGACATTTCCGGTGCAAACTTCTACAATGTAATTGACATGATTAAGACGCGTCTTGGCAAAAACCCGGTAGCACTGCAGCTACCAATCGGGAAGGAAGATACCTTTAAAGGTATTATCGATTTGTTTGAGATGCAGGCTTATTATTATCTTGACGATAAGGGCGACCAGATTGAGATCAAGGAAATCCCGGACGATATGAAGGATGATGCAGAAACCTACCGGGCTGATATGATCGAGAAAATCTGTGAAACGGACGATGAACTTCTTGAAGTTTACCTTGAGGGCGGGGTTCCGGAAGAGGCAAAATTAAAGAAGGCATTGCGCGCAGCAACCATTGCCGGTTCGATTATTCCGGTATGCTGCGGTTCCGCTTACAAGAATAAGGGCGTACAAAAGCTCCTTGACGCGGTAATCGAGTATATGCCGGCTCCTACCGATATCCCGGATATCGCGGGTGTTGACGAGGATGGCAACGAGGTGCACAGAAGATCTGCGGACGATGAGCCATTTTCGGCGCTTGCGTTTAAGATTGTGTCCGACCCGTTTGTCGGCAAACTCGCATATTTCCGTGTGTACTCCGGTACGTTGAATTCCGGTTCCTATGTATTAAATGCAACAAAGAACAAAAAGGAGCGCGTTGGCCGTATTCTTCAGATGCACGCGAACAAGAGGGAGGATCTTGAAAAAGTTTATTCCGGTGATATCGCGGCAGCCGTAGGTTTTAAGCTGACCACTACCGGTGATACAATCTGTGATGAGAAAGCCCCGGTAATCCTTGAGTCCATGGAATTCCCTGAACCGGTTATCGACGTTGCAATCGAGCCGAAGACGAAAGCCGGCCAGGATAAGATGGGCGAGGCACTCGCAAAGCTGGCTGAGGAAGACCCGACGTTCCGTGTATCCACGAACGAGGAAACAGGCCAGACTATTATCGCAGGTATGGGCGAGCTCCATCTTGAAATTATCGTTGACCGTCTGCTTCGCGAGTTCCATGTAGAAGCGAATGTTGGTGCACCGCAGGTTGCTTACAAGGAAGGTATCACAAAGGAAGTGAATATCGATTCCAAGTATGTAAAGCAGTCCGGTGGACGCGGCCAGTATGGTCATTGTAAGGTTATTTTCTCGCCAATGGATGTCAATGGCGAGAAGACATTCGAGTTTGAGAGCACCGTTGTCGGCGGCTCCATCCCGAAGGAATATATCCCGGCTGTCCAGGCTGGTATTGAAGATGCCATGAAGTGCGGTGTGCTCGGTGGTTATCCGGTACTCGGTATCCATGCGAACTGCTATGACGGTTCCTATCATGAAGTGGACTCGAACGAAATGGCATTCAAGATTTCCGGTTCCATGGCACTAAAGGAAGCGATGCAGAAAGCAGCTCCGGTATTGCTTGAGCCGATTATGAGAGTTGAGGTTACGGTACCGGAGGATTATATGGGCGATGTTATCGGTGATATCAGCTCCCGTCGCGGGCGCATTGAGGGAACCGAGGATGTTAACGGAACCAAATTGATCCGCGGTTTTGTACCGCTTGCTGAAATGTTCGGTTATTCTACGACGCTCCGTTCAAAGACCCAGGGTCGTGGCGCTTACTCCATGTTCTTTGCCTCCTACGAGCAGGTTCCGAAGAATGTGCAGGAAAAAGTGTTAGCCGGCAAGGGCAAATAGTGTGAAAGAGGCAGGAAGCTTTGCTAAAAGGCAGGTTTTTCATTCCCTATTTCAAAGAATTTATAATATTTCGCTTGAAAATATTTCTATTATGAAATATAATGTTAGCATGACAGGCTTCCCATCCCCCATAGCTATTTTAGGGAGGGATGGGTGCCATATTTCCCAGTTGCGGGAACGAATTAGAATGTCGCGCAAAAAGGCGCAAATAAAAGGAGGACATTAAAATGGCTAAAGCTAAATTTGAGAGATCCAAGCCGCATTGTAACATCGGTACGATCGGACACGTTGACCATGGTAAGACCACTTTGACGGCAGCAATTACAAAGACCCTGAATGCAAGACTTGGTACTGGCCAGGCTGTAGCCTTTGACCAGATCGACAAGGCTCCGGAAGAGAGGGAGAGAGGTATCACGATCTCCACTGCACACGTTGAGTATGAAACAGAGAAAAGACACTATGCACACGTTGACTGCCCAGGCCATGCAGACTATGTAAAGAACATGATTACCGGTGCTGCACAGATGGACGGTGCAATCCTTGTTGTAGCAGCAACTGACGGTGTTATGGCTCAGACGAAGGAGCACATCCTTCTTTCCCGCCAGGTAGGTGTACCGTATATCGTTGTATTCCTTAACAAGTGTGATATGGTTGACGACGAGGAGCTTATCGAGTTGACTGAGATGGAAGTAACTGAGAACCTTGAGGAGTATGGTTTCTCAGATTGCCCGATTGTAAAGGGTTCCGCATTGAAGGCTCTTGAGGATCCGAGCAGCGAGTGGGGTGACAAGATTCTTGAGCTTATGAGCACCGTAGACTCCTATATTCCGGATCCGATTCGCGATACCGACAAGCCGTTCCTTATGCCGGTCGAGGACGTATTCACCATTACTGGCCGTGGTACGGTTGCTACCGGCCGTGTAGAACGTGGTGCGCTTCACCTCAATGACGAAGTTGAGATCGTCGGCGTGAAGGAAGATAACCGCAAAACAGTTGTTACCGGTATTGAGATGTTCCGCAAGCTCCTTGATGAGGCTCAGGCTGGTGACAACATCGGCGCACTTCTTCGTGGTGTCCAGAGAACCGATATCGAACGCGGACAGGTTGTCTGCAAGCCGGGTTCCATCACCTGCCACAAGAAGTTTACCGCTCAGGTTTACGTCCTGACAAAGGATGAGGGTGGCCGTCATACGCCGTTCTTCAACAACTACAGGCCGCAGTTCTACTTCCGTACAACGGACGTTACTGGTGTCTGCAATCTTCCGGAAGGCACCGAGATGTGTATGCCTGGCGATAACATCGAGATGACGATTGAGCTTATCCATCCGATCGCTATGGAGCAGGGTCTTGGTTTCGCAATCCGTGAGGGCGGCAGGACAGTAGGTTCTGGTAAGGTTGCTAAGATTATTGAGTAATCAAAAACAGATAGGATTTAGGTTGGCGGGGGATAATGCCTGCCGGTTAAATTCGATATGATTATTTGGAAAAAGAGGGGGCTTTCCTAAAAGTTTTTGGGAGGGCACCCTTTTTTTATGGGATTCAGTACCATCTATAAAAGTGTATGTATTAACAACCTGGAAAAATGGTATTGTTATGGTTAAATATAATTGAGGAAAACGGAGGTAAAGTAAAATGTTATTTATCCACTACCCAAAATGTACCACCTGTAAGAAGGCAGGCGCGTGGCTTGCAGAGAAAGGAATTGCTTATGAGGGCAGGGACATTAAGGAAAATAATCCGACGGCGGACGAACTGAAAGCCTGGGCGCAAAAGAGTGGTCTATTTGCACGGAAATTCTTTAAAACGAGCGGGCAGCGCTACCGGGAACTGAATTTAAAGGATAAGCTGAATGATATGACGGAGGAAGAGATGTTTGAACTTCTTGCCACGGATGGTATGCTGGTAAAACGCCCGCTTTTGGTTAGTGAGAACGGCGTGTGCGTTGGCTTTAAGGAAGCAGAATGGGAGAAGGCGGTTTCAGCTTTATAATGGAACAGGGGGCAATAAAAAACGGGGTAATTTTACATTGCATTTCCCGACAGGAAATGTTATACTATGACCGGTGCAAAAAAAGCTGAAAAAACAGGAAAGCAAAAAACGGGGGAAGATTGCTTTGAAAAATTGGGAGCATGACCTGGTATTGCGTCTGGTGAAACTGCTTGACGCAGTCCTTTTAACAGTTCCCTTTGCCGCCTGTTGGTATGCCTATTATGCTTCGCGTATTGTGGAACCCTTCTACAACAAGGGAAACTGGCTGATGATCGCACTCTTTATGGTTCTGTACGCCGTGTACGGGAAGATCTATGATGCGTTCCTTGTTTCCCTTAACAGTGTGGCAAACATGATCTATAGCCAGGCTTTGGCAGCGGGCTTTTCCGACTTTATCATGTATGTTGTCACATGGCTGCTCACAAAACACCTGCCGTCACCCCTGCCGCTTTTGGCGGCGCTTCTAGGCCAGCTAGTCTTAGCGGCACTCTGGTGCTTTCTGGCGAGCAGATGGTATTTTGCTACCTTCCCGCCCAGAAAATCTGCGGTAATATATGATGAACGTCAGGGACTGGAACGTTTGGTAAGCGAATATGGGATGGATAAGAAATTTGAAATCTGTACAACAGCCGAAGTATCCGAATGCCTCGAGAACCTGAAGATGCTTGATGGGATGGAAGCAGTTTTCCTAAGTGGGATTCACAGCCGTGACCGCAATATCATCCTGAAATATTGTATTGCGGCGGGAATCAATGTCTATGTTATCCCGCGTATCGGGGACGTTATAATGAGCGGCGCAAGACAGATGCATCTGTTCCATTTGCCAATGCTAAGGGTGGGAAGGTATTATCC
>CAMWUU010000157.1 GCA_947177515.1 uncultured Lachnospiraceae bacterium | reverse complement strand
GGGAGGAACTGATCCGATTTAATACGTTTCTGGGAAAGAAGGAGGAAAATGAAACGCTTTACCTTGAGTTCTTGGCCTCGGTAAAGCAGGAAGGGAAATGGTCGGAGGTGGTTTCAGTATATAAAAAAGTGATCCATTATTATCTTGATATGGGAAATATTGTAACTGCCCGCAAATACCTGGATGAAGTGCGGGGAATCCTAGAGGATCAATCATTGCCTAAAAACCGTTTATTCCTTGATTTGCTGGAGGAAGCGCTTAAGGTGGTCTGCCTGGAGCGGGAGGGGAGGAAAGAAACCAGGCAGGATCAGGAAGGGGAAAAAGAGAACCATGCTATAACCGGATTGAACGAAAATATTTGCCAGAAGCAGCAGGAAACAGAGGAACTATGGGAGTGGGTGAAGAGGGGGCTTAGAGGTGTAAAGAACTGGTATGGAAATTTATATACTGGGGCAATTGCAGCAGCAAAAGCGATGGAAGACCCTTATGTAAAGCAACTTGAGAAGGGGTATAAAGCCTGGTGCAGGCAATGGAAAATATAATAAAGCAAGCAGAAACAGTGGGGGCACTAAAGTGACGCAATGTGTATGTTGCGTCACTTTAGAACTGTTATTGATGATATAATTAAAAATAATTTTACTACCCCCTTCTTTTTTTCTGTACTACTTCAGCAATCACAGCGATGCAGGCTCCTTCCAGCAGAAGGTATACGGATTGTAAAAGTGTCTTCCCGAGTACCTCGAAATCTGACAGGACGGCAAAAATGGACAGGTTGTAAAAGATAAGGAAAAGCCCGGTGATGCTGATACTAATGGCCAGACTGTAGGAATTGGAGGTTTTTAAGGTCAGTGCAACGCCTGCAATAATGATTGCAAGATGGCAGAGAGCCAGGAAAAGGTAGATGGCCTTTAAAAAGCCTCCTAGGTCAGCAGCTTCCATTGAAAAGGGATAACTTGCGCGCTTTATCCACTGTATACTAAGAAGAGCCAGGAGCATACCGCAACACAGCAGCAGGCTGCCGGCAACGGAAAAGATTATTTTTGGCGCTGTCTGTTTTATGTTTGTTATGTGATCCGCAAGCAGAAAGTGGGTATCAAAGAGAACCAGGGGCAGGAGGAGCAGATAAAACCAGGAAGATAATGCCCCATATTGTTCTGCATAGGCTCGGCAACTGAAAATAATGATTGTGAACAGGATTCCCAGACCGAAAAGTTCCTTTTTGCCAATATGATATTTAAATTTTTTCATGTATGCAATCTGATTTTCTTCCATCCGTCCCCGGGTTATTTCGGATTCACGCAGTGCATCTAAGAGCGCAGCACAATCCGGGCAGGTAAGAATATGATTTTCAATAAGTTTTTTGGAATCTTCCGAGCAGATCCTGTCTATATAGGAGGGGAGAAGATCCCGGATAATATCACAGCTTAATTCATTCGGATATGTTTTTTCCTGATTTCTTTCTTTCATTTTTCATTCCCCTTTCTTTCCATAAAATTTCTTTTCCGCGATAAAATGTAACCCGCGCCCAGTTTTCGCTGCGTCCCATGATTTCCCCAATCTCGCTAAAGGTCAATTCGCCCGTAATGCGCAGGTAGATAACCTCGCGCATGGCAGGAGGGAGTTTTTGCATATCCCGCAAGACTTCCATCAACTCCAGTTTTGCCATAACGCGCCCATCGGGAGCAGGTATTTTCGGGACAAACTCCTCCGTCCCCTCCCATGCCGTCGGAATTTCGCGCCTGTTTTTCTCATAGTGGCGGTAGAGCAGATGCCTGGCAATCTGGCAGAGCCAACTGGAGATTTTACAGCTCCCATCAAAGCGCTCGATGGATTTGTAGGCCTGAAGAAAGGTTTCCTGTGTCAGATCCTCTGCGAGCTGTTTATCGTGGCATATGGAGTAGAGGAAACGGTAAACGATCCGTGCATTGTGCTCGTACAGTTTTTCCATGGCAGCCTCCTTTCATCTATATATCCGGGTTGGGGTGGGATTCGTTACAGAGAAATGAAAAAAAGAAAAAGCTTCGTAAATCATCTTACAAAGCTTTTTCCTTATGTTATAAAGTATTCAGGGGATTTGAATTTTCTTTTGCAGTATTTTTGCAGTATATTACTGGGAATTCTCCTGCATTTCCCTGTATTTTTGCACAAAGGCCTGAATCCTGCCGGTCTGGTTTAAAAATTCGCTGATGGAAGCGTCATGGTTGAGTGCGTCAATCAGTTTTGCGATATATTTACTCATATCCGCCGTCAGGTAATATTCGCGCGCTAACAGCTCGTCCGGCTGATATACGAGGTTTGTTGTGATCAGGCGGTCAAAAATCCCCTGTCCATATGCCTCGTCGAATTTTTCAAGTCCGTTTGTAAACAGGCCAAAGGTGGAGCAAAGGAAGATGCGCCTTGCCTTGCGTTTTTTTAATTCCTGGGCGACATCGATCATGCTTTCGCCGGAGGAGATCATATCGTCAAGGATGACAACATCTTTGTCTTCCACATTTTTACCCAGAAATTCATGTGCGATAATTGGATTTCGCCCATTCACAACTTTGGAGTAATCGCGTCGCTTGTAGAACATACCCATGTCAAGGCCGAGCATTGTGGCGAAGTAGACCGCCCTGCCCATTGCGCCCTCGTCCGGGCTGATCACCATCATATGATCCGCGTCGATCGTAAGGTCGGCCACATTGTTTAGCAGCGCCTTGATAAACTGGTAGGTCGGCATAATCGTTTCAAAACTCTTTAGCGGGATTGCATTCTGTACACGCGGGTCGTGTGCGTCGAAGGTAATGATGTTTTCCACGCCCATGTTCGCAAGTTCCTGCAGGGCAAGGGCACAGTCAAGGGACTCCCGTGTGCTTCTCTTATGCTGGCGGCTTTCATACAAAAACGGCATGATAACTGTGATGCGGCGTGCCTTGCCGTTCAGGGCGGCGATAATACGTTTCAGATCCTGGAAATGGTCATCCGGGGACATGTGGTTTAGCTGCCCGCAGACGGTGTAGGTCAGGCTGTAATTGCAGACATCCACCAAAAGATAGAGGTCGTCGCCGCGTACACTCTCCTTGATGATCGCCTTTGCCTCCCCTGTGCCAAAGCGGGGACACTGTGCCTTGATCAGGTAATTTTCCCGCTCATAGCCCGTGAACGCGATGGTTGATGCGTGTTCATGTTCCCTTTCCCGTCTCCACTGTACAATGTAATCATTGACTTTCTGTCCGAGTGTGCGGGAACTTTCCAGCGCCACAATACCTAAGGTGCCGACTGGGATGGTTCCTGAATACTTTTCCTGTGGCATGATATGATCCTCCAAAGTGATTTTGTGCCTAGCAGCAGGCCAGGCTCCTGACATGGATATCCGTGCTCATTATAGCATTTCCACCGTTTTCCTTCAAGGGAAAAAGGGGGAAGAGCGCGCAAATTGTGAAAAATGTATATCCTGGCTGCGGGAACTGTCGCTTTTTCCGGAATTTTTGCGAAACGGAAACGGTTTCTTTTGTATGTTATAAGAATCGGTGCAACCGGTTTGGGTTTACGAGAGTTTTTTCCGGATGCGGATATCCTCGCCAACTATTTTTAAAAAGGTATAACTGCCAGTGATGCGGGAAAAGATACGCTCGCTGTAATTGTTTTGGAGCTGCTCAAATGAAAGGTTTGTCGATATGACTGTAGCCCTCCTGCCAAGCAGCCGCTCATTGATACATTGGTAGAGTTGTGAGGAAATAAAAGCATTGTTTAGTTCCGTGCCCAGATCATCAATGATAAGCAGGTCGCAGTCGCGGATATGGGCAAACTGGTTGGCGGTTTCGCTGTATTCTTCTTCGTCAGTGTTGTCCGGGCGAGAGAATTTCCTTCGCTCTAATATGTCAAAAAGTTCAAAGGCAGTCAGGTAGATAACGGTGTGTCCAGTCATAATCAGCTCACGCGCGATACAGTTGGTCAGGAAAGTTTTTCCAACCCCGGTATTGCCGTAGATTAAGAGATTACCCGGTGCGGTATCAAACTCCGCAATAAAGTTTTTAGCACCAGCCACGACCCGGTGTATGTTTTCAAAAGGTGTCATATGGACGGTTTCATCGATATAGTCATCCGGGTAATAGCTATAGGAAAAAGCATCAAAATTTTCCCTGTTTATGGCCTGTCTGACATTGGCCTGCGAATAGAGCATATCCACAATAGCCTGCTGGAAACAGTGGCATTTTTCTCTCCCGATAAAGCCAGTGTCAAGGCAGTCGGGGCAGAGATATTTTGGCTCTAGGTAGTCAGCGGGGTAGCCGTGTGCGGCAATCAGGGCTTTTTTTTCGGCGGAGAGTGCCTCGTTTTTTGTCCGCAGTGACAAAAGGGCACTGGCATCGCCCGCCAGGGAAAGTTTGGCGCTCTTTACGCTGCCGTGCGCAATCTCGTCGTCAAGTTCTTTCAGGCGGGGGATTTCCTGGTAGAGTTTTTCGCGGCGTGCCATGGTTTCGCGGTGGCTTTTTAAGCGCCTTGCATCATATTCGCGCATTATGGAGTTATATTGATGGTTCTTAATTGGCATGTGTGCTGTCCTTTCTTAGAAGCATCCCCTCCATAGCGGAGTAGTCGGAAGCCGTGTACTTGCGCTGCGGGAAAGCGCCGAAACGGTTCGGTGCGGGCGGTGTGGTGCGGTGCTCCTCCTTTGAGCGGGTGTTTGCCGCGTTCTTGCGAGCAAACTCAGAGTCAAGAACCGCAATATCTGCCTTTTTCTTTATGCCTGCCGTGTGCCAGCGGGTGAGGATTTTATCCGCGTATTTGAAATCCGGCTTGGAAGCAGAGAGCATGGTTCGGTTGCAAGCCTCCTCGATAATGGCATTGTCAAAGCCGAATGTTTCGGTCCAGCGGTGGATGTATTTCATTTCAATACTGCCCGGTGCGCGGTTTAGCCCGAATGCACGGTTGACAACACTGTAGCTTTGTCTGTATGTGGCAGTTTCTGTTTCCGCTTTCTCGATGGTATCCACGCCGGACTGCGCCCAGGCAATCCCGACCGCCTCAATGTAGGAAGAGGCTTTTTTGTTTTTGGAAGCACAATATTCATAAAGATAGGCAATTAATTCCGCAGGAAAACCAATGCTTTCGTACAGAAATAAAAGTGTCTGTAGATCGGCAGGCTTTAGGAGGCGGCCCAGGGTCTGTTCGAGCCGTGCCATCAGCCATTTTACTTCGTCTAGTGAGGTGATAGCCGTAATCTGTGCATCCGAGTAATCCGGTTTTTCAAAGCGCCCCTGCGCAGTGGTTTCTACCGGTTTTTGTGTGGCAGTGTGAGCCTCTTCACAGGCGGATGCCGGCATATCTGCAGAATCTTCCCGGCAGGAGGCGGTTTCCTTTTCTAAAGCATCCCCATCCTTATCCAGTGGTAAAAATGCAATATTTGTGATAGCCTGTGACTGGTCGCGTGTAAGACGCAGAAGTCCCAGTTTTTCCCAGTACTTTAAAGCCCTCTCAATATCTTTCTCTGTTTCCTCGAGGCGATCCGCAACGGAAGAAAGGGTGCCGTTGTAGGACGGGTCGCCCACAAGCCGGAGCAGGTACAGATAAACCTTGACATAGGAACCGTTCGCCTGCGGCATGTATCGGTCGATAAAGATATTTGAAATTATCGTATATTCCGTTTTTGCTCCCTGTGAGAGTGTGAGTACAGCAGACATGGCATCCTCCTGACAAATTATTTTATAGGAAACAACAAGTTTATTTGCTGTTTCTTTTATGTATGTGGCTGTGTTTTCCATCCTGCTAGGAAACCCCTTTTTTCGGCAGTGGCACAACATTGATTCTTTGTTGCAAACAGAGTATAGCACATGACGGCAAAAAAGAAAAGAAGCGGGTTTGTACTAAATGGATTGGGGATAACTTTGTGGATAATGTGGATAACGTGGACAGAATAAAATAAATCTACGCATGTGGAAAAAATTGCCCCCGCGTTCTTAGCGGAAATACTGGCAAAATGCCGTTTTCCGCGAAAAGCCTCCCTCTTTGCAGAAAAAATGGGGGATAAAAAAGAATCCACAACCTAAATCATTGACAAATCGTTGATAAGGTTGTGGATAACGTGGATAACTTAGTTCTTTAATATCGCTTCCCCAACATTTACGATATCTCCGGCTCCCATAGTTATCAACAAGTCGCCGTGTTTACAATTCGACAATAAAAATTTTTCAATTTCTTCAAAATCCGGGAAATAGTATACTTCTTTTCCAGATTTCTTAAGCTTTTCGGCCAGGTCACGTGAAGAAATATCGCCGGGATCCGACTCACGGGAGGCATAAATATCTGCAAGTACAATTTTATCAGCTAGTGAAAGCGCACTAATAAAATCTTCAAAAAACTGTTTTGTGCGCGAGTAGGTGTGGGGTTGGAAGACACACCAGAGTTCCCTGTGGGGATAATGTTTCGCAGCGGTTAGGGTTGCTTTGATCTCAGAAGGATGATGCGCATAATCATCCACGACCGTCACACCATTTTTCACTCCTTTTTTCTCGAAACGCCGTTTTGCCCCGCCAAAATGGTGGAGGGCGGAAATAATGGCCGGCACCGGGACACCGAGCAAATCTGCCATTGCTGCTGCGGCAACCGAATTGGAAATATTATGTTCGCCCACCACATGGAGTGTGATATGGGCGATGCGGGTATTGCCGCGCATCAGGTCATAACTGCCAAAATCGTTTTCGTCATAAGTGATCCCGCAAGCCCAGTAATCGTAGGTTTTGCCAGTTCCCTCAAGACCATAGGTGGTGATATCAGCGGTAAGTCCCTCGATCAGTTCATCGAGCTTATCAATATCGCCCTGGATCACCAGATGTCCACCCTTAGAAAGTTTTTCCATAAACAGGCGGAACGAATGCCGGATTTCATCGATATCTTTAAAGAAGTCCAGATGTTCCGCTTCTATATTTAATACGATTTCATGGCGGGGATAAAAATGGAGGAAGCTGTTGGTGTATTCGCAGGCTTCGACGATAAAATGATCCGAATGCCCTGCGCGTGCACTGCTGCCAAATGGTTCTAATACTGTGCCAAGCGAGATGGCAGGGTCAAGCCCAGCTTCCAAAAAGATTGTGGAAAGCATGGAGGAGGTCGTGGTTTTCCCATGGGTTCCTGCGACACCGATTGCATCTTTATATTGCAGCATAAGCTGTCCTAAAAATTCTGCGCGGGTCAGGAGTGGGATGCCTGCCGCCCTTGCTGCTGCAAGTTCCTCATTATCCTCATGGATTGCTGCCGTGTAAACAACAAGGCCGGTATCCGGCTGAATATTTTCTGCGCATTGTCCGTAGAAAATACGGATGCCTTGCTGGCTTAGCCGGGCGCAGGCGGCGTTTTGCGTGCGGTCGGAACCGCTAACGGTAAAGCCACGGTCAGCCATCAGTTCTGCCAGCCCGCTCATGCTGCAGCCGCCAACCCCAATGAAATGTACATGGGTTGGGCTGCTAAAATCAATCTGATACATAATCATTACCATATCCTTTCCTGCCCTGCCAGCATATGCCCTGCTAGGTGGGCAATTGGTTTTGTCCCGGAATTTTTTGCAGGAGTTTTTGCAGGTCAACGAATCCTACTATTATTATATAAGGATGTGTTCCATGTTTCCCGATTCCCTGCCAACGGGCAAAACAAAGTCCTGTCCCCATTATAATCCTGCTGGATTTTGATGTAAAACTAAATTTTGATTCAAATATTGCGAAAACGATAAGCGATTTATGATTGTTAAACTATACAAAAAAACATTTCGAAAAGGAAAGGTTATTG